>CAMDVZ010000401.1 GCA_945878895.1 Caenispirillum bisanense
AGCTCTGCGCCCGGGTCTGGAACACCTGCGACGAGATCCTCGACGCCTGTCAAAGCGCCTGGCGCTTCCTCGTCGACGATCCAGCCCGGATCCGCTCCATCGGCACCAGGAAATGGGCGTGTGTCACTCGATAAGTCGGCTGGTATGAGACCACGTCTCTCCGCACGATCCGGCGTCGCCGCCAGGCCCGTACGGATCGGAAACGCCCGAGGCGCTTCCCGGCGCTGTCGCGTCGGTTGGATCCTCCGCCCCCGGTAGGATCCGCTCGATCAGCCGATAGTCGGATTCGTTCCCCGTCTCCAACCCTGAGTCCCCGGCGCCCGAAAATGCGAACGCCATCCCCTTGGTGCCGATCACGCCAATCCGACCTGCCACCCCACGTGACTGGCCGAACCATTCTTTTCGCGCTTCGACAAAGATTTGTTACGCTCGCATAACGCCCAAGTCAAAGCCTTCGGATATTTCACCAAAAGACATATTCTAGAATCATCAACGAAGACTTCACGTCGCGAAATATCGATATATATATTGATATCGCTAGATAATTTCACGAGTACGATACACTTCAAGCCACGCGCTCATTCAGTCGCCCGACCGTCCTGCCGTCCGCAACAAGGTCGCCCAAGCGGCGGTCGGATGAGCTGGTAACGCCGATATCATAGAATCGTTGACGTTTTCTTAACATAAATTCGACAGTCCGCACGATGATCTCCGCTGTGATGAAAATGCGTGCGCAACGGCCGTGCGACGACCCGGAATTTCGTGGCGACCCGAATTCTCCCGACGGGTCGGGCTCCGGTTAGCGATAGCGGTCGCGAAGGGTTTCCAGCACGCGCGCGTGGGCGGCTGCCAGGTCGGCGAGATTGGCCGTCTGGTCGACCGGTTTGCGCCGACTGGCCGCGCGCGCCAGCTGGAACTGCATCGTCTTGGCACCGGTCGCGATCCGTCCGCAGTCAAGGATCACCGCGTCGAGACCCCGGTCTCCGTGGTCGCGCAGCCAGGCGAGATGATCGCCCAGCAGTTCGAAATTGGCGCCGAACTGACGCGGCACGTTGAAGGCGTACTGGTGGAAATACGCCATGTCGCGCGAGAGCAATGTCGCGACATGGCTCTCGAACGCGCTCGCCAACTGCCCGAACGGGTCGGCCGGAACGCGCGCGAGATGCACCCGCAGAAGGCCGCGGGCCGTGACAGCCAGCGCCTCGGCCGTAGCCAGCGCGGCGTCGCGCTTAACGAACTCGGCGTAGGGGAACAGCAGGTCGGGCAGGGCACGCAGCGTCGCGGTCCGCCGCAGAACGCCATCGAAGTCCTCGCCATCGAGGGCGAAATAGCCCGGCCCGTGGAAGTAGCCCAGCCGGCGGTCGACCGTGTCGAGTTCGTTGACCGCGATGGTGGTCTTGGCGTGATCGCGCCTGTAGGAGGCCCCGCGCGTGTCGGGCAGATGGAAGGCGTCGACCTCCACCAGCACCAGCCGGCCGCGCCCGATCTGGGTCGCGAGATGGGCTTCGAGCGTGTCGTAGAGCGTCAGTTCCTGGACCGACAGGCCGAACAGCGCCCGCAGATCCTCGGGCGGGAACTTGAAGAAGGTGAACTGGTCGCCCTCGAAATCCTGCGCAACGGTAAACCCCAACGCCGCGCGCGGATCGAAGCCCAGGGCATGCAGCACCTCGATCCAGAGATCGACGTAGCAGTTCGTCTCTGGCCACTGCCGCTCGCCCGAATGCAGGGCGGACGCGCGGTAGGTCGCGGCGTCCAGCGGCAACAGGCGGGCGGTCACGGCGTCAGAGCCCGAGCGCCGTCCGGATGTCGGCGGGCCAGGCCGGCACGTCGAGCCCGTGATGGCGCAACAGGGCCAGCGTGATGTGCTCCAGCCCGAAACCGACGCAGGCGGTGTGGGCAGGCGTTCCGTCGTCGCGGCGAATGTCCCACGCGTGGCCGAAATGGTCCTGGTGATAGTTGAAGCTGCAACAGGCGGTCGGCGCGATGTCGCTGGCGATCGGCACCAGCAGCTCGAACTTCAGCGCCTGCTCGCGCTGGCTGCTGGCCAGCATGCGACCGGCCCGCCCGAAAAACGGATCGTTGGCGACCTCGATCACGAGCGGCAGGCGCAGCCCGGCGATGATCGCCTCGCCGCGCGTCTTCCAGAGGTCGCGGAACGCAATCACCTGGTCGGGCGCGCCGACACGCACGAACTCCTTCTGCCGGAACAGCTGCATGCGGGCGGGATCGAGCGAGGGTTCGTGGCGGAAGCACCACGAGGTGATGTCGATCAGCGCGCCCTCGGCCGACAAGGCGCCACGCGCCGCCAGCGCCGGATAGGCCGGATAGCAGGCCGCCGGCGTGAACACGACGCCGGTCGCGGCCTGGCCCGCGGTCCAGTCCTCGCCGGCCTCGAGACGCCGCAACAACGTCGCATGGTCGCGTTCGTTGCCGTTGAACGCGTGAACCGTGCCCACCAGCTGCGGAAAGCTCTTCATGTAGCCGCTACGCTCGAAATCGGCACGCGTAACCACCGGCGGAAAGCGCATGACCTCCGCGCCGTCGTTCGCGGCCTCCGCGTCGACGAGATCGCAGAAGCCCTCGACGATCCGCTCGAACAGGCCGGACCGGCCGAACACGCCCTCGACGCCGGTCGCGATCAGCAGACCGGCGCGCACCAGCGAATCGCGTAGCGCGATGCGGGCTTCGTCGCTCACGCGAAAACCTCCGAGTCGTCGCGCAGCGCCAGCAGCAGGCCCGCGGTGTTGGCGAGAATGCGATCGTTGGCGACCATCAGTGCCGCGGAATGGGCGTCGCGCAAGTGACGCGCGAGGCTGTAGGGCGAGTCGTTGCGGTACCCCGCGATGCCGCACACCGCCAGCGCCTTGCCGACGACCTCGACCACAAGCTGCGCCGCACCGGTTTTCAGCAGGTTCATGCCGGCGGCGAACGCCAGCCCGCCGAGCTCGTCGGGCGAATCCGCGACCCGCTCGTAGCGCCGCAACCCCGACTCGACGATCGCGCGCATGCGGTGCAGCAGATCCGCGCCCTCCGCGAGCCGCAGGCCCGTCGGCCCGCCGCCGCCGGGCCGTTTGCGCGCCTCGGCCCGGGCAACGGCGCGCGCCCGCGTCATGGCGTCGGTCGCGATGCCCAGCCACAGCGCGCCCCACACGACATGGGAGGTCGGCAGCATGGTCTGGGCGGAGATGTCGGCGTAGGAGCCCGGCACGATCTGACCGCCGCGCGCGTTGGCCCGCAGCATGTAGCCGTCGCTGCACGTCCCACGCATGCCCAGCGTGTCCCAGCCACCGGTGCGCTCCAGCGCGTAGTCGCTCTTGCCCAGCACGACGATGACCTGGTCGGACGCCGGTGCGTCGGCGGTTCGCCGCGCCGTCGCCAGAATGCCGTCGGCGTCGGCGCCTTAGGATATCACCGTGGCGTTCTTCTCGAGCGCGATGGCCTCGCCTTCGCGCGCCACGGCGCAAACGCTACTGCGCACGTCGCCGCCGACGCCGGCTTCCGACGTCGCCGACGCGAGCAGAAGCTGGTCGCCCGCCAGTCGCTCCATGAACGCCGCGTGCCACGCCGAGTCACCGGCGTGCCGCACGATGCAGGCGACCTGGATCTGGTGCATGGCGTAAATCATCGCGCTCGACGCACAGCGCTGGCCGAGTTCGTGGCACACCGACGCGATATCCCGCAGCGGCAGGCCTTCACCGCCCCGCTCGGTGGGCACGCGGGCTCCCAGAAGCCGTTCGGCCCGCAGCGCCTCGATCGTCTCGCGCGGAAACCGGGCGTCGCGATCGACCGACGCGGCATGGACGGCTGCAACCTCGATCGCGACGGCGCGCGCGCGGCGCGTCGCTTCGGTCATGCCGCGACCTGGCCCGATCTGATCTCCTCGACGGCCGCCGCCATCGCGGCGATGCTCTCGAAGGTCCGCCGCCGCAGCAGGCGATCGGGAAACTCGATGTCGAAGGTTTCCTCCAGCGCCAGCATCAAGGTCACCGTCGCGTGCGAGGTCAGACCGGCGGCGTAAAGATCGTCGGTATCGCCCAGACCCGAGACGTCGACCGAGACCAGTTCGGACTCGCCGATCAGGCTGCGGATTCTGTTCGTCGGTGCTTCGTTCATCGAATTTCCCGCTCGAAAACACATCAACTATATCATTTACTAATTAGGCAGTAATTTAGTCTACAATGTGTTGCGTTTTGCTGGGATTCCCGCTATGATCGGGCCATGAAACACGACGGACGCAGCCTTGACCACAAGTCCCTGGAAACGCTGCGACTGATGGCGATGGAGCGTCTGGCCGAGGGCGAGACGGCGAG
>CAMDVZ010000402.1 GCA_945878895.1 Caenispirillum bisanense
CACCGGCGTGGCGCGTCGGCCGCTGAAGGCCGGCGAGGTGCTGCAGGACGCCATCGACGCGCAGTTGAAGGCGATCGGCGAGGACCCGGCGCTGGTGCGCGCGTTCTTCAGGGCCAAAGGTGTAGCCTATATTACTGACTGATTAGTAATAAATTGACATTACGCGATTCATCGCCAAATTTCCACCGAAAAAAACTCCCCCTGCGGGAAGCCCGGCGGTAGCCCGGCGATGGCACGGCCGAGCGCGACGCGCCAACGGATTGCCAGCGCATCGGCGGCGTCCGATAGTACGGGGGCAGCCAGCGCGACAGTCCGCGCCGGACAACCGGAGACAGTGCGATGAAGCTCTACAATTCGGGCGGCCCGAACCCCAAGGTCGTGCGCATGTTCATGGCCGAGAAGGGCATCGACCTGCCGAAGATCGAGGTCGATCTGCGCGGCGGCGAAAACCGTCAGCCGGCGTTCCTCGCACGGAATCCGGCTGGCCAGAGTCCGGCGCTGGAACTCGACGACGGCAGCGTGCTCGCCGAAATCACCGCGATCTGCGAGTACCTCGACGAGAAATACAGAAATACTCCCTCGCTGATCGGCGACACGCCCGAGCAACGCGCCGAGACGCGGATGTGGGTGCGCCGGGTCGATCTCAACGTCTGCGAACCGATGGCCAACGGCTTCCGCTACAGCGAAGGCCTGAAGATGTTCCAGAGCCGCATGCGCTGCCTTCCCGAGGCCGCGGCCGGCCCCTCAAGGCGATCGCCCAGGACAGGCTGGCGTGGCTCGACGGATTGCTGGCCGGCAAGGATTTCCTCGCCGGCAGCCGCATGACGCTGGCCGACATCCTGCTGTTCTGTTTCGTGGATTTCTTCGCCGGAATCGCGCAGCCCATCAACCAGGACCTCAAGAACATCGTCGCCTGGCATGCCCGCATGAAGGCGCGACCGAGCGCGGCCGCCTGAGCCCGCGCGCGATGACCGCCGGCGACTTCTACGCCCGTTTCGGGGTGCGCCGGCGGATCAACGCCGCCGGCGCCCTGACGCGCCTCGGCGGCATGCCGATGGCCCCGGAGGTCACCAACGCGATGGTCGAGGCCTCGCGCGGCTCCATCGACATCGCCGAACTGCAATCGGCCGCCAGCCGGATCGTCGCGGCGGTCACCGGCGCCGAAGCCGGCATGGTCACGACCGGCGCGTCGGCGGCGCTGACCCTGGCGGCGGCGGCCTGCATGACGGGCTGGGACGTCGCGCGCATGGCCGCGCTGCCGGACGCGTCGACCTTCCCGCGCGAGATCCTGCTGCCGCGCACGCACCGGACGGCCTATGCGCAGGCGCTGCGCACCGCCGGCGCGAGGCTGATCGACATCGGCCACAACGATCGCGGTACGGGTGCGGGCGTGCGCGGACTGGAGCCGTGGGAGATCGAGGCCGCGATCACGCCCGCGACGGCAGCCTTCATGTTCGCCGCGACCCCCGCGACCACGCATGATCTGCCGATGGTCGTCGCGACGTGCAGGGTGCGCGGCCTGCCGGTGATCGTCGATGCCGCGGCCCAGTTGCCGCCCAAAGGCAATCTCCGGCGCTTCTTCGAGCTTGGCGCCGATCTGGTTGCGTTCTCCGGCGGCAAGGCGATCGGCGGGCCGCAGGCCTCCGGCATCCTGGCCGGGCGACGCGATCTGGTCGGCGCGGCGCTGCTGCAGCAGCTCGACATGGACGTGCCGCCGGACTCGTGGGACCCGCCGTCGCCGATCGATCGGGCGGCGTTGCGCGGCGTGCCCCATCACGGCATCGGGCGGGGTTTCAAGGCAGGCAAGGAAGAGATCGTCGGCCTGCTGGTGGCGCTGGAGCGCTTCGTCGCCGCCGACGACGCGGCCAACAACGCCGGGCTGGAGGCGAGATTGCGCGCCATCGGCGAGCGCCTGGCCGGCAAGAGCGGGCTAAAGGGCATGCTGCGGACGGCGCAAGTCACTGGCCGCACGCCGCTTTTCGAGCTTGTGGTCGATTCCGCGCAAACCGGTGTCGATGCCCCCGGACTCGCCCGCCGGCTGCTGGCGGGCGACCCGCCGGTGCATCTGTCGGAGCGCCGCTCGGCCGAGGGAATTCTGTTGCTCGATCCCCAGGCGCTCGCGCCATCGGACGACGCGCCGCTGGTTGCCGCGATCCTTGCCGCGCTCGACGATCGGACCTGACCGGATACGGTACACGGTATACAAAAGGAGCTCGCCATGTTCGCCGCCACCAGTCGACGCCTGTTCGCACGTCTTGCCGTGCTGGGATTCGCGAGCCTCGCGGCTCGTTCGGCGGCGGCGGCGCCGGCCGAGATCGATCCCCGGGCGGTGAAAAAAGACGCCGAGATCGCTTGTCTCTATCACTGCGACTTCGGCGATCCCGCCCGCTTCGGCCAGATGCTGACCAACATCAACAATCACCTGTCCGTCTACGGCTTCGATCCCTTCAAGGCGAAGATCGTGGTCGTCGTGCATGGCCAGGGACTCAAGTTTTTCCTGTCCGACCTGACCGGCACGCCGTGGGAAAAGGACACGCTCGACGCCGATCTGGAAAAGCGGATCGCGGCGCTGGCCCAATACGGCGTCGAGTTCTTCCTCTGCAAGATCACCTACGAGCGCCTGAAGATCGACCGGGCCAAAACCCGCGACGCCGGGTACGTCAGGTTCGTGCCCTCCGGCGTCGCGGCCGTCGGCGAGCTGCAGGCGCGCGGCTTCGGCTACCTGAAGACCGGCTGATCGCGACCGCTCACGCGGCCATGGCGACGTGGCGGGGATGGGCCGCCACGCGCGCCAGCCACGCCCGCAGCGCCGCTTAGGGTGCCAGCGGAATGCCGGCCTCCTCGGCGCGGTGCGTGTAGGCGTAGAGCGCGATGTCGGCGATGGTGTAGCGGCCGCCGGCCAGCCAGTCCGCGCCTTGCAGATGGCGGTCGAGCATCGCCAGCGCGGCGCGGCCTTTCTCCTGTCGGACCGGCAATTCGGCGCGGCGCGGCGAGTCCGCCGGCAGATGGCGCAGGATGAAGCGCGACGTCGCCACGTAGGGCTCGTGGCTGCACTGCTCGAAGCACATCCAGCGCAGGACATCGGCCCGCAGGCGCCTGTCGGCCTCGCCCTCGCCCGCTGGCAGCCATGGCGAACCCTCGGCCAGATACCACAGGATGGCGTTGGATTCGGGCAGGCAGGAGCCGTCCTCGCGTTCCAGCACCGGAATGCGGCCGTCGGGGTTTTTCACGAGGAATTCGGGCGTGTGCGTGGCGCCCGTCATGATGTCGTGCTCGACCAGCCGCCAGGGCCGGTCGAGCAGCGCCAGCATGAGCCGGGCCTTGTAGCCGTTGCCGGAATCGCCGTAGTCGTAAAGCGTCAGCATCGTCGTTCTCCTGTCGGGATGGCCAGGATGAGCGCGCCGCCGGCATCGCGCAAACGGGACCTTCTGGCGCCGAGGACAGGAAAATCCTAGCCTCGATCGTCCATGCCGAGGATCCCGCCATGCCCCGTCGCCTGCCGCCGCTCAACGCCCTGCGCGCGTTCGAGGCCGCCGCCCGCCATCAGAGCATGGTCGCCGCGGCGGCCGAACTCGGCGTCACGCCGGCCGCCGTCAGCGAGCAGGTGCGCGGCCTGGAGACGAGGCTTCGTACGCCGCTGTTCCAGCGTGGCGCCCGCGGCATCGTCCTGACCGAGGAAGGCCGCGCCTTCCTGCCGGGATTGAGCGACGGTTTCGACCGGCTGGCATGGGCGAGCGAGGCCATCCACGAGCGGCGGGTGCGCGGTCGGGTCGGCATCAGCCTGTTGCCGGCGCTGGCGGCGGGCTGGCTGGTGCCGCGCCTGCCCGATCTGCGCCGTGCCCTGCCGGGCGTCGACCTGCTGATCCGCACCGAGCGCCGGCTGATCGATTTCGCGCGCGAGGAAGTCGATCTTGCGATCCGCTTCGGCCCCGGCCCGTTCCGCGGCCTCGAGGCACGACGCCTGATGTACGAGGACGTGTTTCCGGTCTGCGCCCCGGCACTGGCGCACGGCCCACGCGCGCCGAAAGTGCTCGGCGATCTGGCCGAACCCGGTGTCGCCTTGCTGCACGACATCGACGCCCACCCGCAGCAAACCTGGATGGACTGGCGCGGCTGGTTCCGGCGGGCGGGACTACCGGAATCGGCGGCGGCGCGCGGCCTGTAATACCAAGTCGCCTAAAGATTGACACACGCCCAGTCTCGCGTGGCGATCGACCGGATCCTGTCTGGATCGCCGACCAGGAAGCGCCACGCGTCGACGCATGCCCCGACGATGGCGTCGTAGCCATCCCACACGAGGTGGCTCA
>CAMDVZ010000403.1 GCA_945878895.1 Caenispirillum bisanense
GAGCGCGCAACGCAGGAACGTCGCGCGCAGCCTGACCTCGTGGTTCAAGCGCGGTCTGCGGCGCATCCAGTTCTGCCTTCAGCGCCTCGTCCCGCCACCACCACTCTGGGCAGCTTGGAAAAATGATGGGTGGTAAGGGCGGGAATGCCATCGCTCTTGCCGTCAGGGCGGCGACCGCCACTATACCAATCGTGTTCGGGGTTGGCTCCGACCCCGTCGAACTGGGCTTGGTAAGTAACCTCGGCCGCCCAGAGGGGAACCTGACCGGTATGACCGTATTGGCGCAGGAGTTGAACGCCAAGCGGCTTGAGTTGCTCCATGAGACGCTGCCGGGCGCCCGGACCGTTGTGCTGCTGATGAACCCGTCGAACCTTGGAACGTCCGTTGAACTTCGGCAAACCCAAGCGGCGGCAGACATACTTGGCCTGAAGCTCCACGTCCTCGACGCCGCGACCGGACCCGAGCTTGAACGAGCGTTTGAACTGCCGCCGGTAAAGCAGGGCGAGGCGCTGATTGTCTCCTCCGACGCCTTTTTTATCAATGCGCGCAAACGGATATTGGCCTTGTCGGCACTACACAGGCTTCCCGCATTTAGCTCGTCACGCGAATTCGCGGTTGACGGGGGACTTCTGAGCTACGGCACGCGGTGGTCGGACATGTACCGCCTGATTGGCGGTTATGCCGGGCGCATTCTCAAAGGCGCCAGGCCCGCGGACCTGCCTGTTCAACGGCCGACGACGTATGAGTTGGTGATCAATCTCAAGACCGCCAGGGCGCTTGGTCTCGCGATCTCGCCGTCCATCCTTGCCCGTGCCGACGAGGTGGTCGAATAGAGCGGCATTGCCGTGCCAGCGTTGACACAGGATCGAGCCAGATGCTCACGATCCGGCGTCCGATGGGAGGCAAATATGGCGGACAGCGTGACTCCGGAGTTCCTCGATCGCTTCGCCGATGCGTGGAATCGCCACGACACCGATGCGATCCTGTCCATGATGACGTCCGATTGCATCATGTGCCTGAGTGCCGGCCCCGACACGGACGGGCGCCGCCTCGTCGGAGCGGAGGCCGTGCGTGCGGCAACGGTCGAGGCCTTCAAGGGCCTGCCCGATGCGCAATGGAACGGGGCGACGCACTTCATCGCCGGAGATCGCGGGCTCACGCAGTGGACGTTCACCGCGACTCGGCCCGACGGCGCGAAAATCGTATCGGCCGGGTGCGACGTGTTTGTGTTCCGCGACGGCCTGATCGCCGTCAAGGATTCTTATCGCAAGCAAGTGGCCTACTGAGGACACCTTCAAAGATAACAGCTACGGCCGATCCGCCAGATCGTCGACAACGCCGGCGAAGATGGCTCGGTGATCGTCGGCAAGCTGCTGGAGTCGAAGGACACCAACCACGGCTTCGACGCCCAGAAGGGCGAATACTGCGACATGATCAAGGCCGGCATCATCGATCCGACCAAGGTCGTGCGCACGGCGCTGCAGGACGCGGCCTCGGTCGCCGGCCTGCTGATCACCACCGAGGCGATGATCGCGGAGCGTCCGGAGCGCAAGGCCGCTCCGATGCCTGGCGGCGGCGGCATGGGCGGCATGGACGGGATGGACTTCTAGTCCTTCCGCCAGCCCAACAGACGAAAGGCCGGGGAGCGATCCCCGGCCTTTTTTCGTGGGGAAACGGAGTTGTGCGATCTGGCGGATTCACATGCCGGACGATTAGGGGAAATGTGTGTGTTTTCCGCGGTCGTGCGTCGGGATGCGGCAGGTGGCGCGGTCGCCGATGCCGGCGATCCCTACACCGGCCCTCTACGCACCGTGGCCGCGCATCGTACCGCCCGATCTACGACCATCGCGGCCAATCGCGATAGCGCGGCTTCGTCGAGGCCGGGGCGCGTGAGTTCAGCGGCGACCGCATGGGCTCGCGCGACGACGGCCTGGCCGATCTCGGAAACGCGACGTCGGATCAGTGGCAAGCCCACGCCGGCATCGACGGCGAATGCCGACCAGCCTCTGGCGTCCATTTCGTCGGGCGTCGCCCGCTTTCCGATCCGCATCGCGAGCCTCGGCGAGAGGTCGGGCCAGGCGACCGTCGCAAGGAGATCGTAGAGCGGGGCCAGGCGCGGGCCTTCTCCGTCGTACAGGATCGAGAAGTTCTTGCCGTGCGCGTCGGCGTTGCCGACGATCAGATTGAAGATCGCGGCATCGAGCAGCTTCAACACCTCGACCGCGGGTCTGGTCGCGACGCGGCGGAGAAGGCCGAAGCACTCCGCGAAGCCGGGACCGCCTTCGCTGGCGTACTTCCTTTCGGTCGGCACGCCGAGGGCCTGGCAGAAGTCCTCCTGGTGGATACGGCGCACGATGCCGTCGTCGCCGCGCGAACGGTCGTAGCGCTGGACGAGCAGAAAGGGTCGATCCCGCACGACCCGCGGTTCCACCGGTGCCACGTCGAGCCCGACGGCCGCGGCGAGACACATCGCGAAGGCTTCGTTCTCCGTCGTGGCCGGGAAGCGGGTGATCGGCGGCTTGAGGATGTGGGTCGTGGGCTGCCCCGCCACGGGCAGCGCCGCGGCGTCGTCGATCAGAACCACCGGGACTTTCGATTGGGCGCCGGCCAGCGACAGGCGCAATCCTTCCTCGCCCGCGAGCAGCGGACGCAGGGGCAGTGCGTCCAGCACGCGGACGACGCCGGCATCGTCGAGCGGTATCGGTCGCCGGTCCGGCGCGTGCGTGCGTGGCCGTTCGCCGGGCGGCAGAAGCTGGAGCGCGCCCGCGACGTCGCCGCCGAGACGGTCGAGAAGGGCGAAATCGTTGCCGGGCGAGACGCCGAGTGTACGCGCCGCGGCGTCCCGCTGACTCTCCTCCGGCAGAAGACCACCGAAGAACGGCCTGCATTCCCGGCGGGCGAAAGGTGCGGTGCGTTTCGGCAACGAGGCGGATAGGGATGGAGCGTCGTCGTTTCCAAGCCAGTCGGGGGTGTAGGCGAAGCCGAGCTCGCCGTGGCGGTCCTGGGTGAGTTGGCCGACCAGAGTCCCGTCCCACCACACATCGAGCACGCGCGTCGTCATGCCTTCCCGCCGCGCGCCGGTTCCGGCGGTGGTACGATGTCCACCCGGCAGCCGAGCGCGTCCAGCACCTGGAGCGCCTTGCCGATCTGGGCCGTCGGCTTGCCTGCCTCCAGATCGACGATAAAGCGCAAGCCGACGCCGGCCGCGCCCGCGAGCTCGTCTTGCCGCAGGTCCGCAGCCTTGCGGGCCTTGCGGATGATTTCGCCGATTTCGGCAGGTGTCGGCGTTCTTATTGGCATGGTATTCCCGTGCGGGAATATTGGGGCAAATACCGGCGGCCGTCCATCGAAAATTCCCGATCAGGAAAATATTGCCGGGATACCGACATGAAGCCGGGTTATTTCCCGATCGGGAATTTCTCATGTGCTCTCGGGTGCGGTGGCCCCGGCCCACGCCGACCATACGGTTCCGTTGTCATCCCGAACGCAGCGAGGGATCTCCGAATCTTCGCAGCGTCGTGCGGACCCGATGCCGCGCCGGGTTCCCTTGCGTTCGGGGATGACAACGGGGGCGTGGCTCGGGCAGTGCGTCGTTCGCACTTCCGGCAACGGGTTGGACGCACCCGTCACTGCCGCGACTTGTTGAACAGCGTGGCGCCGTGGGCGCGCGCGAATTCTTCGGTGCAGATCGCGCCGGTGCGGCCCTTGAGGCGCGGGTAGCGTTGCTCCAGCTGGGCGAGCGTGACGTTTTCCTTCACCCGCACGTGGTGGACGCACACCGCGCCGTCCGCGTCCCAGCCGGCTTCGAAAACATGCTCCTCGTCGTTGTCGGGCTTCTGGATGCCGTAGCTGTCGTGGAAATCGATGCTCATGCCGTTGCGGGTGGTGCCTTCGCCCTCGCCACCGTAATCGGCGCGCACCATGCGCACGCAGGTGTTTTAGGCGCCCAGCATCGACTGGCCGGCGGGACCGGTGGTCCACGGCTGGTAGCCGAAGCGCACGCATTTGGCGCGCGCCCCGCCGGTGCAGAAGAGTTCGAACTCGCCGGGCTCGGCAGCCAGCAGCGACTCGCGGATGCCGGGCTTCAGCGCGAGCGGAAAGCCGACTGGCCTGCCGTCGGGGTCGGGCTGGCAGACCGGTGCCCACGAGCCGTCGCGCTGGCGGGCCGACAGCGTGTGCAGCCAGACCGGCTGGCCGATCGCCTTGGCGTCGCGCTCGACCGCGTCGATGCGCAGCCGCACCGTGCCGTGGCGGGTCTCTATCGCCACCGTGGCGCCGACCAGCTGGTC
>CAMDVZ010000404.1 GCA_945878895.1 Caenispirillum bisanense
TGGGAGCACGAGCGCAATACCAACCACGCCAAGGCGAACTGGCAATTCACGACCCAAAACGCCCGCATCAAGCTCAAGCACCTCTACCCTTCAATCTGAACGAATCGGGCGACTAGTCCCTGAGTGTCGCGAGGAAGGCCACCACGTCCTCGACCTGCTGCGCCGACAGGATCGTCTTGCCGGCGAAGGCGCGTGCCACGCGGTCGAGGCCCTCGGCGCGGAAGTAGGGCGGCATGATCGTGTCCTTGTTGAGTCGCGCCGCGTCGACGATCCGCAGCCGCAACTGTGCCTCCGACCAGCGCGAGCCGGCACCCTGAATCGGCGGCGCCAAGGTGCCCTGGAAGCGCTCCTCCGGAAATGGCCCGGCGTGGCAGAGCAGGCACAACCCGACCTGACGCTGCCCGACGATGACGCGTCCGCGCGCCGCGTCGCCGGGCTGTCCGGTCAACGAAGCCGGAATCGCGTCGCCGACCACGACGTAGGCGGGCGGTCCCTGCGCGAACGTGGTTGCAGGCGCGACGCCGAGTGCAAGCGCGGCGGCGAGCAGCAACCGCCAGGCCGCCCGTCCGCCGGTCGCAAAAAAGCCGACCGCGCAAAGTCTCCGCGGCTGGTACGACTCATACCTTCCCTCGCGCCTGCGCGGCAGGAGTGTCCGGGGAAAGTCGGGGGTGACCTCGGAGGCCTCGTGGAGACGCGGCGGCGTGCCGTCGATCATCGCGTGGCGCAATTCCGGAAACTCATCTGCCGCAACAACTCGTCCTACGCCCCTCGCATGAGGGGAGAAGGGGGCGCGCAGCGCCGGATGAGGGGCTTCGCGGTCGTGGGAGCGGCAGGGACCCGGGTTCGAAATCCGAATCCCCTCGGCGCCGCGAAGCCCCTCATCCGCCCTTCGGGCACCTTCTCCCTCGGGGCCGCTTGCGGCCCCTGACCTCCGCGGGGAGAAGGAAAGATCCGGCCGCGCAGCGCGTTCTCCTCGGTCCGAACGCTCAATATCGACGACTGACCGCCAGCTCCAGCGCAATACACCAGAGTCGCCACCAACATTCCCCGGCCCCTCGTGCCTGCGCGGGGGAAGGTGCCCGAAGGGCGGATGGGGGTGGGCGGTGAATTTGACACCGCGCCGACGACGGCGCGCGATGTCGATACGGGTCCGTGACGCACGGCCTTCGTCATCCGTCGAGTGACGCGACCGCGACGAACACACCCCCATCCGCCCTTCGGCCACCTTCCCCCGCTGAAGCGAGGCAAGGTATGAAAGAGGAGCGTCGCTGTCGGTGAACAACGACGACGCAAGGGAGGTTCGCGTCATTGGCATCCGGCGCCTCGATGATCGACGGTATCGTAAAAAGAGGCCGGCGCTCGCGCGCCGGCCCTGGTTCCTCACGCCTTCTTGAGGTCGACGTTCATCAGTGGCAGCGAGCGCACCCGCTTGCCCGTCGCGGCGAAGATCGCGTTCAGGACGGCGGGGGCCGCGACCGCGATGGTCGGCTCGCCGACGCCGCCCCAGAAGCCGCCCGAGGGCACCAGCACGGTCTCGACCTTCGGCATCTCGTCCATGCGGAGCACGTTGTAGCTGTCGAAGTTGGTCTGCTCGACGACGCCGTCCTTGACCGTGATTTCGCCGTAGAGGGCCGCCGACAGGCCATAGACGAACGAACCCGACACCTGACGCTCGATCTGGGCCGGATTGACGGCGTAGCCGCAGTCCGTCGCCGCCACGATGCGATGGATCTTCAGCGTGCCGGCGTCGCTGACCGACACCTCCGCGCAGGCCGCGACGTAGCTGCCGAAGCCCATGATCTGCGACAGGCCGTGGAAGCGACCCTTCGGCGCCTTGCCATAGCCGGCCTTCTCGGCCGCGGCGTTGAGGACGGCGAGATGCTTCGGTTTCATCATCTTGCGGCGGAACGCCAGCGGATCCTGGCCCGCCGCGTGCGCCAGCTCGTCGATGAAGCACTCCATGTAGATGGCGTTCTGGTTGGTGTTCACGCCGCGCCAGAAGCCCGCCGTGATGTGCGGATTGCGCATCGCGTGGTCGATCAGCAGGTTCGGGATATTGTAACCGAAGGCCGACTCCAGTCCGCTCGGGTTGAGGCCCTGGAACATCACGGGGTCCATGCCGTTCTGCAGGTTCTGCGGCAGCAGCGAGGCCAGGATCGATTGCCCCGAAATGCGCATGTGCAGGCCGGTCAGGTTGCCCTTGTCGTCGAGCGACCCGGTCAGCTTGCATTGCGTCACGGGATGATACTGGCAGTGCAGCATGTCCTCCTCGCGCGACCAGATCAGCTTGACGGGAATCCCCGGCATCTGCTTCGCGATCTGGACGGCCTGGATGACGCAGTCGGCGCGGCCGCGGCGGCCGAAGCCACCGCCCAGCATCAGCTTGTGGACCTCGCACTTCGCCACCGGCAGGCCCGACGCCTCGGCCGTCGCCGCCAGCGCCGCTTCGCCGTTCTGGGTCGGGCACCACACCTCGCACTTGTCGGCGGTGTAGAGCGCGGTGGCGTTCATCGGCTCCATGGTGACGTGGTGCTGGTAGGGATAGCTGTAGACCGCTTCGATCTTCTTCGCGCCACCGGCGAGCGCTGCCTTCACGTCGCCCGCCTTGTTGCCCACGAACGCCTGCTCGGCGGTCAGGCTCTCCTTCAGGGTGGCGGCGATGTCGGCGCTGGAAATTCTCGCGCGGGCACCTTCGTCCCACTCGACCATCAGCGCCGCGAGCGCGGTGCGGGCGGCCCAGTAGGTGTCGGCGACCACGGCGACCGCGTCGGTGCCGACCTGGACCACCTTCCTGACGCCGGGCATGCCCGCGACCTTCGCGGCGTCGAAGCTCTTCACCTTGCCGCCATTGACGGGACAGGACCGGATGGTCGCGGTCAGCATGTTGGGCAGCCGCAGATCGACGCCGTACACCAGCTTGCCGGTCAGCTTGTCGAGGGTGTCGAGCCGCTTGACGCCCTTGCCGGCGATCTTCCAGTCCTTGGGGTCCTTGAGCTTGACCTCCTTGGGCGGCTCCAGCCTGGCCGCGGCCGCCGAAACCTTGCCGAACGTGACGGTCCGCTTGGTCGGCGTGTGGGTGATGACGCTCTTCGCCGCCACGCATTCCGCTGGCGGCACTTTCCACTCCGCCGCCGCCGCCCGGATCAGCATGTCGCGGGCAGCTGCTCCGCCCTGGCGAACGTATTCGTGCGACTCACGGATGCCGCGGCTGCCGCCGGTCGAGAAATTCTTCCAGATCCGGTTGCGCGCCACGTTCTGGCCCGGCGTCGGGAACTCCGTGGTGACCTTGCTCCAGTCGCACTCCAGCTCCTCGGCGACGAGCTGGGCGAGGCCGGTCATCGTGCCCTGGCCCATCTCGGAGCGGGCGATGCGGATGATCACGGTGTCGTTGGGCTCGACGACCACCCAGGCGTTGATCTCCGGCGCCTGGGCTGCGTGCGCGTCGCGGGTGCCGAACGGAACGGCGAAGCCGAGCGCCAGTCCGCCGGTGGCGGGGGCGAGCACGGAACGGCGCTTCATCGAAATGGCGTTGGACATGACGCGTTCCTCCCTCAGACCTTGGCGGCGGCGTGGATGGCGGCGCGCACTTCCTGGTACGTGCCGCAGCGGCAGATGTTGGTCATCGCGGCGTCGATGTCGGCGTCGGTCGGCTTGGGCGTGCTCTTCAGCAGTGCGGTCGCGGCCATGATCATGCCGTTCTGGCATTAGCCGCATTGCGGCACGTCGTGCTCCAGCCACGCCTTCTGGATTTTCGTCAGCACGCCGTTCGCGGCGAGACCTTCGATCGTCACGACCTTCTTCGCGCCGCTGACGGCACTCAGCGGTACCTGGCAGGAGCGCGTCGCCACGCCGTCGATATGGACGGTGCAGGCGCCGCACTGGGCGATGCCGCAGCCGTACTTGGTGCCGGTGAGGCCCAGCGAATCGCGCAGCACCCACAGCAGGGGCGTGCGCGGATCGGCGCTGGTCTGGAGTGTCTTGCCGTTGACGTTGAGGGCGGCCATGCGCGTTCTCCCGTGGTGACGTGTGGCGTCCCCGACGCGGTGGCCTCTGCGGCCTCGCCGGGATTTCTTCCTGTTCGAATGTGCCAGCCTAAGGACAGCCGCCAAGATAAGTGAATCTGCCTGACGGTTGGGCTGCGGCGGAGTGACTCGGGCGGACCGGCTTCCGTGACCCGGAGTACTGCCTTAACAGCGAGGGCATGATCGACAGACAGGGCATCTCGCTTCGCTGGGCCGCTG
>CAMDVZ010000405.1 GCA_945878895.1 Caenispirillum bisanense
TTTCGCCCCGGCCCTCGGCTGCCACCAACCCGGCGCCAAGCGTTCGGTAGTCGTCCCGCGACAGAAACGCGGTGCGCTTGGCGTCCGCCGGGCGCTTCACGCCACGCACGGGATTGTCCGCGCGGATGCCCTGCCGCACGGCATAGGTAAAGATGCCTCCCAGCAAGCCGACCGTCCGCGCAGCGGTGCCGCGCCCACCCGTCACGCGCGCCACGCCGCGCGATTTGGTGTGGACCGTGGCGGCGGTCTTGCCCGACTGGACGTGTTGCATGAACCGCGTCACGTCGGCCGGAACGATATCGACGACGCGACGGCTACCCATCAAGGGGACGATGTGGCGTTCAATCCGCCCCCGATCCGTCGCCAGCGTCGACTCCGATTTGGCGGCGCCACGCTTGCCCAGCACAAGGCCGGCCCCCGCGTCGGCCAGATAGTCGCGGCAGAGTTCCGCGACGGTCACGGCCTTGAGGGATGCGTGCCGATCCTCCGAAGGGTCGTTGCCTTCCGCCACCGCCGCGAGGGCTTTCTTGGCGCGCTGGCGGGCTTCCTCGACGGTCAGGACGCCGACCTTTCCCAACACCAGCTTTCGCGTCCGGCCGCCCGCGTTCCGGTACTGGACCACGAACGCACGGGCACCCGCCCGGCTTTCCCGCAATCCGAAGCCGGCGATTTCGCTGTCCCGATAGAACACGTCGCGGCCGGTGGCCCGCAGGGTGTCGACGAACCTTTTGGTGAGCTTCGGCATGGCGTCCCCCGGCCTGTCGTCCGCCCGTCCCGGTATCGGTGGACACATGGTGGACACACGAGAACGCAATTACCCGAAATTCCGCCCTATGACCACTGCCTTCCGGAGCGGCCCTAATTAATTGATGCCAATGGATATTTCCACTATTGGACATTTCGCGGAAACATGGGAAACAAATCTACCGCTGCCCTCCGAAGGCAGAGGTCGTGAGTTCGAATCTCGCCGGGTCCGCCATTCTTTATCAACGGGTTGGAAACATCGTCGTTGGGCTTCCCGTCGCGACGGGAACGCCAGGGATGGACATCGCGCGCGAATTCGCGGTGCCCGCGCATGCCAGGCAGCGCCGGAAAGCGACGCGCGCAACATTGGAGGACGTCTACGTGAGCAAGCCCCGCAACCCTTCGACGCTTCCCCGTCGCCACGCGCTGGCACTGGCCGGAAGCGCGCTGGCGACGCCGATGCTGGCGGCCGGCCTCGCCCGCGCCCAGAGCGACTGGCCGAACAAGACAGTGCGCTACGTCAACCCGTTCCCGCCCGGAGGCCCGACCGACACGCTGTCGCGCATCGTCTGCCACGCCCTGTCGGAGCTGACCGGCCAGCAATTCCTCGTCGACAACAAGGCCGGCGCCGGCAGCAACGTCGGCGCCGAGATCGTCGCCAGGGCGCCACCGGACGGCTACACGATCGGCCTCTACACCATCGCCGCGCACGCCATCGCGCCGACGCTCTACGCCAAATTGCCGTTCGACGCGGGCAAGGATTTCACCGGCATCGCCATGCTGTGGTCGGTGGCCAACATGCTGATGACGCGCCTCGACCTG
This sequence comes from Caenispirillum bisanense, assembly GCA_945878895.1. Taxonomy (GTDB): domain Bacteria; phylum Pseudomonadota; class Alphaproteobacteria; order Reyranellales; family Reyranellaceae; genus CAMDVZ01. Next base: position 1,567 of record CAMDVZ010000405.1, read on the forward strand.
CCGGTCAAAACCGTACCGGAGCTGATCGCGCTCGCGAAGGCGAGGCCCGGCAAGCTCTCCTTCGCCTCCTCCGGCTCGGGCACGACGCCGCAGCTCAGCGGCGAGTTGCTCAAGCAGCTGGCCGGCATCGACCTGCTGCACGTGCCCTACCGCGGCAGCGCCCAGGCCCACCAGGACCTGCTGGCCAACCAGGTCGACATGATGTTCGACAACATCCCCGGCCCGCTCGGGCTGATGCGTGGCGGCAAGGTGCGCGGCCTCGCCGTGACATCGACCAAACGCCATCCCGCCGCGCCCGAACTGCCGACCATGACCGAGTTCCTGCCGGGCTTCGAGATGACCTCGTGGGGCGGCATCTGCGGACCCGCGGGCCTGCCGCCGGCGATGGTCGAGAAATTGTCGGGGCTCGCGAAGAAAGCCCTCGAGGGCGACGCGGTGAAAGCGGCCTTCGAGAAGCAGGGCGCCACGCCGTTCTGGATGAGCCCGGCCGACACCGCGGCGTTTCGCGCCGCCGACGAGAAACGGCTGGCACCGGTGATCAAGGCCTCGGGCGCGAAGGTCGAGTGATCCGGAAAGGTTGAAGCCACGGCGCCGGCGGGGCATCGTCGCCCCATGACAAAACGCGCACCAACCATCGCCGTCGTCGGTGCCGGCATGGGTGGCCTCGCCGCCGCCGCCGCGCTGCGGCAGCGTGGCATCGAGGTCGTCGTCTACGAGCAGGCGCGCGCCTTCTCGCGGCTGGGTGCGGGCATCCAGATCGGCTGCAACGCCATGCAGGTGTTGCGCGGCCTCGGGCTGGAGGAACGCCTGCGCGCCGACACGTTCTATCCGCGCTCGTGGAGCAACCGCGACTGGAAGACCGGCGCCGTGCTGTTCGACATCGTGTTCGGCCCCGAGGCCGAGGCCGAACACGGCGCGCCCTATCTGCTCGCCCATCGCGGCGACCTGCACGCCGCCCTTGTCGGTGCCGTGCCACCGGAATTCGTGCGGCTCGGGCATCGCCTGGCCGGCATCGAGCCTTCTTCGTCCGGCGGCGTGCGGCTGACCTTCGCCAACGGCGATGTCGCGGAAGCCGACGCCGCCATCGGCGCCGATGGCGTGCATTCGATCGTCCGCGCGGCGCTGTTCGGCGACGACGCCCCCACCTTCACCGGCCGGATCGCCTACCGCACCGTCTTCCCGGCGCGCCTGCTGAATGGCTTCGAGGTCGGCAACTGCACCAAATGGTGGGGCGAGGATCGCCACGTCGTGGTCTATCCGGTGAAACCCGACCGTTCGGAAATCTACTTCGTCACCAGCCAGCCCGAGCCGGGCTTCGAGATCGAATCGTGGTCCGCGCAAGGCGACACCGGCACGTTGCGGGCGGCGTTCGAGGGCTTCCATCCCGAGCTCCGGCGCGTGCTTGCCGCCGCGCCCGACGTGCACAAGCGGCCGCTGGTTGAGCGCGAGCCGATGGACCGCTGGGTCGAGGGCAACGTGGCGTTGCTGGGCGACGCCTGCCATCCGATGACGCCCTACATGGCGCAGGGTGCTGCAATGGCGATGGAGGACGCCGCCATCCTTTCGCGCTGCCTCGACGGGGTCGACCGCGAGGGCATCGCGCCGGCCCTGCGACGCTACGAAGAAACCCGCAAGGCACGCACCGCCCGCATGCAGCTGACCTCGCGCCAGAACCGCTGGGGCAAGGGCGAAACCGACACCGCCTGGGTCTACGGCTACAACGCCTGGACGGCGCCGCTGGCGTAGGCCGGACCGACGAAGGTCGCGCGCCGTCGACTCTCGACGCGGCTTGCGTCGAGCCGCGCGAATCCGGCAACCGTCCCGACGGCGGGTGGCTATTGCGGAGCGCCAAAATCAATGGCTAACGTCGGCGCGCGACGACGGGTCGGGTCCTCCGGGAAGGGCTCGAACGTCGCGCGCCACCAACCCGACCGCGAGTACCGACCAACATGACGCCGTCCACGAGAACCGACGAAGCCACCGGCCTGAAGGTCTTCAACACGCGCGCCGCCAAGGCGACCGACAAGATCGTCGGCAAGGGCTATTCGGCGATCGCCGACAAGGCGCTGACGACCCTGCCGCCGCCGCCGCCGGGCGCCGTGTTCAACGCCGAGGAACAGGCCCGCTATCGCGCCTTCAAGGAAGCGCGGCGGGGTGCGGCCGACTACATCGCCATGGAAGGCGACTTCGCCAAGTACCTCGAGGACGCCTATTCGGCCGCCCCGGTCGAGCGCGAGGCGCTGACCGACGAATGCGAGATACTGGTGGTAGGCGCCGGCTTCGCCGCGCTGCTGCTCTGGTACAAGCTGCGCGAGGCCGGCTTCCGGGACGTCCGATTCTGCGAGAAGGGCGGCGACGTCGGCGGCACCTGGTACTGGAACCGCTATCCCGGCATCGCCTGCGACGTCGAGGCGTACAGCTATCTGCCGCTGCTGGAAGAGCACGGCTACGTTCCGACGATGAAGTTCGCTTCGGGCTTCGAGATCCTCGAGTATTGCCAGCGCATGGCCGAGCGATCGGGCTTCTACGACCGCTGCCTGTTCCACACCACCGTCGAGCGGACGGCGTGGGACGAGGCCGCCGGTCGCTGGACCGTCCACACCGACCGCGGCGACCGCATGCGGGCGCGCTACGTCGTGCTGGCGAACGGCA
>CAMDVZ010000406.1 GCA_945878895.1 Caenispirillum bisanense
CACCGGCGTGGCGCGTCGGCCGCTGAAGGCCGGCGAGGTGCTGCAGGACGCCATCGACGCGCAGTTGAAGGCGATCGGCGAGGACCCGGCGCTGGTGCGCGCGTTCTTCAGGGCCAAAGATGTAGCCTATATTACTGACTGATTAGTAAAGCAAACAGGCAATTAATTCCTGCGGCGGGGATCGGCCCCGACCGAGGATTCGGCGCGGTGGCCCGACCGGACGGGCCGGTCAGCCTCGCCGGCGCGATCGCACGACGGCCAGGACCACGAGCACCAGCAAGACCAGCGCGGTAAAGCCGGTGGAGATCGTTATCGTCACGAGGCGGACGATGGCGTGCACGAGTCCAAGGCTGACCGACAGCACGTGCCTTGGCTGCGGCCGGCCGTCGTCATACGCCGCGGCGAGACCGTAGGCGCCGGGCCGGATCGCCCGGAACGAGAAAGCCGCGACGCCGGCGCGATCCCCGAACGAATAGCTGCCACTGACGGTCGGCGGCCCGACCGGCACCGCCTGTCCGGTCGCCATCTCGACCACCTTGATCCGCAGGCCCTCGAGCGAGCCTCCATCCCGGACCTTCCCGTCGATGCGGGTACGATGCTCGTGATAGATGGTGTAGGTGCCGGGCTCGTCGAGTCGCAACGCGATCTCGCCCGGCACCACGCCGCTTACCAGCTTGTCGCCCAGCGACTTCGCGTCCGTCACGACGATCGCGACGCCCGCGACGATGGCCGCGAGCGTCAGCGCGATCGCGCCGCCGAACCAGAGCCCCACACGCATCGGCGTCACTCCGCGACAGGATGGACCGACGGCATCCTATCGCATCGGTGCCGGTTCGGCGCCCCTCGCGTGGACCCCTCGCGTGTGGCCAGCCGGAACTACCTGCCCGCCTTCGCGGCCTGGATCGCCTGCCAGACGCGATGCGGCGTGGCGGGCATGTCGATGTTCCGGATCCCGAGACCCGACAACGCGTCGACCACCGCGTTCATCACCGAGGGCAGCGAGCCCGCGCAGCCGGCCTCGCCGCAGCCCTTGGCGCCGAGCGCGTTGGTGGTGGCGGGGACCGGATGGCTGTCGAGCACGAAAAGCGGCGCGTCGCTGGCGCGCGGCATGCCGTAGTCCATGAAGGAGCCGGTCAGGAACTGGCCGTCCTCGTCGTAGGCGGTCATCTCGAACAGCGCCTGGCCGATGCCCTGGACGATGCCGCCATGCGTCTGGCCGGCTACCAGCATCGGATTGATGACGACGCCGAAGTCGTTGACCATCGCGTACTTAACGACCTCCACGACGCCGGTGTCGGGATCGATCTCGACCTCGCAGACGTGACAGCCGTTGGGATAGGCCGACGGCGCCTGCTCGTGGACATGCTTCACGTCGAGCGACTTCGGCACATCGTCGGGCAATGCCATGCCGGCGCGCAGCTTCGCGGCCAGCTCCATGATGCCGATGCCGCGGTCGGTGCCGACGATTCCGAAACGGCCGGCCTTGAACTCGATGTCGCCGGCCGAGGCTTCCAGCGCCACCGAGGCGATCCGTTTGCCGGCATCGACCACCTTCTCGCTGGCCTCGACGATGGCGGCACCGCTGGCCATCATGGATTTGGAGCCGCCGGTGCCGCCGCCTGCGATCAGCTCGTCGCTGTCGCCCTGCAACAGGTCGATGGCGTCGAACGGCACACCCAGCCGCGCGCTCAATACCTGCGCGAAGGCCGAGGCGTGACCCTGGCCATAATCCAGCGTGCCGGTAATGATCGTGACGCGGCCATTGGGCTCGAAACGGATGCCGCCCATCTCCTTGGTCGGTGGTGCCGTCACTTCGAGATAGTCACCGACGCCGAGGCCACGCAGCTTGCCGCGTTTGGCGCTCTCGGCCTTGCGGGCGGCGAAGCCCGTCACGTCGGCCAGCTTCAGCGCCTTGTCCATCAGGACAGTGAACTCGCCGCTGTCGTAGAGCGTCCCCGATGGCGTCTTGTAGGGCATCTGGTCGGGACGGATATGGTTGCGCCTGCGCAGCTCGAACTGGTCGATCCCCATCTCGCGCGCGGCGGTGTCGATCAGGCGCTCCATGAAGTAGTTGGCCTCGGGCCGGCCCGCGCCGCGATAGGCGCCGACCGGCGAGGTGTGGGTGAAGGCGACCTTGGTCGAGACCTCCATGACCGGCGTGCTGTAGACGGCCGGCAGATTGCGCGTCACGCCCATCGAGCCCATCAGCGGCCCGACATTGGCGAGGTAGCCGCCGACATTGGCGAACCCGGTCAGGCGCACGGCGAGGAATTTGCCGTCCTTGTCGAGCGCCAGTTCGCCGTCGAAATCGTGGTCGCGGCCATGTTGGTCGCTGAGGAAGCTCTCGGAGCGTTCGTCGGTCCATTTGACCGGCCGACCGAGAATCTTCGAGGCGTGGAACAGGCCCGCGTATTCGGGATAGGGTGAGCCCTTCATGCCGAAGGAGCCGCCGACATTGCCGGTCAGCACCCGCATCTGGGCCGGCTTGATTTTGAGCAGGTCGGCCATCTGGTGCTTGAGGCCGAACACGCCCTGGCTGCCGGCATGCAGCGTGTAGCGGTCGGTCGCGGAATCGTAGTGGCCGATCGCCGAGCGAGGTTCCATCGCGCACACGACGATGCGGTTGCTGACCAGTCGCAGACGCGTGACGTGAGCGGCGGCCGCGAAGGCTTCGGCCACCTTCGCGGAGTCGCCGGCATTGAAATCGACGCAGATGTTGGCGGGCACGTCGTCGAACACCAGCGGCGCGCCGGGCTGCGTGGCCGCGCGGGCGCTGGTCACCGCCGGCAGGGCGTCGATGTCGACCTCGACGGCCTCGGCACCGTCCTTGGCTTGCGACGCGGTCTCCGCGACCACGAACGCCACGGGATCGCCGACGAAGCGTACCTTGTCGGTGGCCAGCGAATAGCGCACCGGCGAAGCCATCGTCGTGCCGTTGCGACCGGGTACCTGCATCATCGTCTTGAGCTGGCCGTAGCCGGCGGCATTCAGGTCCGCGCCGGTCCAGACGCCCAGCACGCCGGGCATCGCGCGCGCCTCGGTCGTGTCGATGCCCTTGATCGTGCCGTGCGCGTACTTGCTGCGAACCATCATACAATACGCCTGGCCGGGCAGATTGATGTCGTCGGTGTAGCGGCCTTCGCCGCGCAGCAGTTTCGGATCTTCCTTGCGCGTGACGGGCTGCCCGACGGCGAATTTCATCTGGTCGACATGCATGTTCATCGTATCCATCCCACCCGGAAAATCGGTCGGAGCGGATCATAGCGATGCGCGGTGCGGAAGGAAGCCGCGCGTCGGACTCGGCGGGCTGGCATGCGATGGCTACCATGCTTGGGTGCGGCGCCACGGCCGCCCAACCGGAGGACCTTCGATGATCTACGAATTGCGCACCTACGCCCTGAAACCGGAGAGCGCCGCCGACGCGATGGCGCTTTATCAGGCAGAGGCGTGGCCCGAGTTGTCGAAATGGAGCCAGAACCTTGTCGGTTATTTCATCACCGAGATCGGTCCGCTGCACCAGATCGTGCATCTCTGGAAATTCGAGAACCACGACGCCCGCGACCACCAGTGGACAACGCTGCGCGCCCAGCCGGGTTTCGCGGCGTTCGGCAAGAAACTGCGGCCGATGCTCCTGTCGCAGGAAAACAAGATCATGAAGGCCGCACCCTGGGGTCCGCATCCCTGAGCGACGTGGTTATCGCGGATCGGCCAATTCCCACTCATGGTCCGCTTCCCCGTCTTCGCCGGGTTGTCCGGAGAAAGCTCGTCGACCGCATTCAGTGCTTCGCGGCAGAGGACATCTTCGGCCCGTGGTCGCCTCGCGCTGCAGCTGGGAAAGGCGTTCCGCCGTCGCGACTCTTCCTTCTCCCCGCGAAGGCGGGGAGAAGGTCGCGCGCAGCGCCGGATGAGGGGCTTGGCGGCCTGGCGGGCGGCACGTTCTCGTGAGAGTCGACACGGCCGTTGCGATACCGCGAAGCCCCTCATCCGCCCTTCGAGCACCTTCTCCCCGCCTTCGCGGGGAGAAGGAAGAGTTGTTGCCGCGGGTTAGGACAGCCGCCAAGATAAGTGAATCTGCCTGACGGTTGGGCTGCGGCGGAGTGACTCGGGCGGACCGGCTTCCGTGACCCGGAGTACTGCCTTAACAGCGAGGGCATGATCGACAGACAGGGCATCTCGCTTCGCTGGGCCGC
>CAMDVZ010000407.1 GCA_945878895.1 Caenispirillum bisanense
CACGGGCTCTTCAGCTTGAAGGACGCCCATGCGCTGGCCTGTCGGTCCCCTCGTGGGTGAGACCACCGACTGGAGAGCCGGATGCGGGAGACCCGCCAGTCCGGTTCGGAGGGAGGGGGCGCCTGCGGCGCTCCCTACCCCTATCCGGACCGTGCGACATCGGCGAGGTTTCCTCTCGACACAACGACCGTTCCGGCCGGAACGGCGTTCACCCGATTGCCCTGGCAGGCGGCGATCGCTGTGGACAACGCTCGATCGACCGTTGAGGTGCCAGGGTCGGCGTGATTGTTTGTCGCGCGAACGACCATGTCCGGAGCCCGCCGATGTCCTCGCAACCGCTCTTGTTCGACGACCTGCCTGCAGGGCAAGCGCCGGGGAGGTCCCGCTTCGGCGCCGTGTCGCTGGCCAGCATGCCCGTGGCGAACCACGGACCCGCGCGATCCGCCGCCGTCGAGCGGCTAGTGAAAAAGGGTCACCGCATCCGCGCCGTCTGGGAATTCGTCGAGAAGCAGGATTTGCGCGACGTGCATGCGCGCGTCGGCGCGAAACCCGACACGGCAGTGCTGGTGGCGCTCTGGTTCTGCGCCCACGTCGACGGAGTCGAGGATCCCGATGTCCTCGAAGGCCGACGTCGGGAGAGTACCGTCTATCGCTGGCTGTGTGGCGACGTCGCGCCGGCAAGCGACGATCTGCGCGATTTCCGTGCCGCCTGCGGCGACATCCTGACGCCCTTGTTCAAGCGCTGGACGGCGACGTTGCTGGTGGACGGCGTCCTCAAGCTGGGACCGCCGACCGCCACCGACCCGGTCCAGCGTCGCGCCCAAGTGGAGGCGCTCAGGCTCCAGCGGACGATCATCAAGGCGGCGGCCAACATGCGGCAGTCGCTGGAGCAGATGAAGCAGCGGCGCGAATCGCGCGCCGCCAAGGCCGCGGCGAGACCGGCGGCGGCGAAGGGGAAGCCCGTCGGCTGAGCGAGCAGACGGCGCCCCGGACGCCGGATCGCGCGATGACGGCGCGGTAGCCTGGGAGGTTCCGGGCTCGACGAACGGTCGCTGGTCGACGAAGGCCGCCACCGGCACCCTCCGACCGGTACGTCTACTGCTTCGCCTATCCCCGCAGATGCGGCGCCCGCGCCAGCTTGCGGCGCACGCTGTCGTGGCTGCCGAACAGCAGCGAGCCGACATAGAAGGCCGACGCCGACAGCACGATGGACGGCCCCGAGGGCAGGCCGCCGTGATAGGACACCAGCAGGCCGATCCACGCCGACAGCAGCGCGATGGGCGCCGACACCAGCATCATGCGCTCGACGTCGCGGGCCCAGAACGAGGCGGCGATGGCCGGCAGCAGCACCAGCCCCAGCGCCATCAGCGTGCCGAGGGCCTGGAAGGCCGCGACCATGTTGAGCACCGCGAGGCCGAGGAAGGCATAGTGGTAGAGCGCACCGCGTTCGCCGAGCGCGGCCAGAAAACCGGGGTTGAAGCACTCCACCACCAGCGGCCGGTAGATCGCGGCCATCGCGATCAGGGTGATAGTGGTGGTGCCCGCCACCAGCAGCAGCGATGCGTCGTCGACCGCCAGGATCGAGCCGAACAGCAGATGCATCAGATCGACGCTGGAGCCGCGCAATGAGACCAGCAACACGCCCAGCGCCAGCGCCGTCAGGTAGGCCGCCGCGAAACTCGCGTCCTCGCGCAACGAGGTGAAGCGCGCCACCATGCCCGACAGCAGCGCCACGAGAATACCGGCCACGAAGCCGCCGGCGCTCATCGCCGGCAGCGATAGGCCACCGAGCAGGAAGCCGATCGCGGCGCCCGGCAACAACGCATGCGCCAGCGCGTCGCCCATCAGACTCATGCGGCGCAGGATGAGAAACACCCCGATGGTCGAGCCGCTCAACGCCAGCGCCACGCACGCCACCAGGGCGCGCCGCATGAAGCCGTACTCGACGAACGGCGCGATCAGGAGATCGTAGATCACGAGGAGTGGCCGTCGAAACCGGCGGCGTGGTGGATTCGGGGCATGTCAGCCGGCGGCGGCGATGCAGGCATCGGCGTCGTCGTCCCACGCCTCGGCCATGGCGCGCGCGCGCAGCAGGTTGGCGGACGACAGCGTGTCGGCGGTCGGGCCCCACGCCACGACTTCGCGGGCCAGCAGGATGGCGTCGGGGAAGCTGGCGCGCACCTGCTCGAAATCGTGCAGCACGCACACAACGGTGCGGGCGTCGGCGTGCCAGCGGCGCACCAGCGCCAGCAGGTCGGCGGTGGTGCGCGCGTCGATGGCGTTGAAGGGTTCGTCGAGCAGGATGATGTCGGCGTCCTGCAGCAGCAGGCGGGCGAACAGGGCCCGCTGGAACTGGCCCGCCGAGAGGGTCGAGATGGGCCGCGCCTCGAAGCCGCGCAGGCCGACAGCGTCGAGCGCTCTGGAGGCCTGGGCGCGGTCGGCCGGGCTGGCGCCGCCGAACCGGCCGAGCCGCCGCCAGTGACCCAGCAGCACCACGTCGATGACGGCGATCGGGAAGGTCCGGTCGATATCCGACAGCTGTGGCAGATAGGCGATCCGTCCGGCCGCCGCGTCGGGCCTCTCGATCGAGCCCTCGACCCTGGGCACGACGCCGGCCAGCGCCTTGAGCAGCGTGCTTTTGCCCGCCCCGTTGGGGCCGACCACGGCGGTCAGCGAGCCGCGCGCGATCTCGCCGCTGATGTGGTGGACGGCGGGGTGGCGGTCGTAGCTGACCGTGACGTCGCGCAGGCGCAGAGCGGCGGTCATTTCGGCGCCTCGAACGCCACCGCCCACCAGACCGCCAGCCACAGCAGCGTCAGCGGCGCGGCCGCCAGCGCCATGCGCCGCACCGCGCTCATCGCCAGCACCGAGAGATCGGCGGCGGCGGGCGCGGCGTGGACATGCGCCTGGGCATGGACGTGGCCGTGATCGTCGTGGTCGCGCATGCGGCTCGGGCGGTTATGTAATGTTATAGTATATCATTCGATGGAGATGTGACTCCGGACGCCGCTCTTGGCAAGCGCGGAATCGGCGGCGAGGGTGATCGGCGCGCAGGGCAATCGGGTAAGCGTGGCGCCGCGACATCGGCGCGGTTTCGAACCGGTGGAACCTCGCCGGGATGTCGACATCCGGGAGCGCGCCACTCCAGTGGCGCATTGTCGCCGCCGCGTCGGCCATCGAGGACGTTCGCCATGAGCGCCATCGGCGTGGCGCGCTCCCGGACGGTGCGACATCGGCAGGGTTTCCATCGACGCAACAGCGGCCCGGGAGCCGGAACGGCCTTCACCCGATTGCTCTGGATCGCCGCGCCGACCGAATTGACATTTTTAACAGAATATTATATTTATAAAGGATGTATTTTACCTACCATCGCCTTCCGCTTCGGACGCCGAACCTCGCTGGTTTGCGTGTGTGGACACTCATGTCCGGCCCGCTTGCCGCGTGGTTCGTGCGCGTGTTCGCCGCGATATCCGGTTTGCGTCCAGCCATCGTCCAGCCGAAACGGCTTTCCTTCCAGCCAAAACACCGGGTCGTCCAGCTCGCGGGGCCGTCCGTCCAGTTCCCGGAGTCCATATCCAGCCGACAAGCGCCTCATCCAGCCGAAACCCCGGATGGGGGGGTGCGCGCTGGACGGAGCCTGCCGGCCAGCCCATGGCCGAGCTGCCGCCCCACGATCCGCCAGCGACCCGCCAGGACGATGGCGGCTCCCTCGATCAGGCCGCGTGCCAGCAGGGCCTCGGCGGCGCGGGCGCCGCGATCGAGCGCCACGGCGACCACGTAGGGCGGCAGCGCGCCCACCGCCGTCGTGACCAGCCGGTCGCCGAGGTCGGTGTCGTCGCGCAGGTCGCTGGCCGGCCGGCGTTCGATGGCGGGATGGTCGGCGTTCACCGCGTTGGCGACCATGGTCGCCGCAGCGTCGGCGTCGGCGGCGGTGCGCGCCAGCACGGTGGCGGCGTCGGCGATGCCGAGCGAAAACGACCGGCCGCGCCAGCCGCTGGTCGCCAACCCCCGCGCTGGCGAGCTGGCGGCGAGATCGGCGAAACCGTCGGCCGTCGGCACGTCGGGATTGGCGACGATGGCCGCCCGCAAGGTTTCGCCCGGCGCCAGATGGAAGGCGATGTCGCCGCCGTTGTTGACGCCGGCCCGCCGCAGGTCGCCGCCCGCCACCATGGCCGCCAGCATTTC
>CAMDVZ010000408.1 GCA_945878895.1 Caenispirillum bisanense
AAACTGAGCCCCCTCGTGTGGGATGGCTACGACGCCATCGTCGGGGCATGCGTCGACGCGTGGCGCTTCCTGGTCGGCGATCCAGACAGGATCCGGTCGATCGCCACGCGAGACTGGGCGTGTGTCAATCTTTAGGCGACTTGGTATTATCTCCGGGTTGTCGACGGTCCCTGAAATAGCCGGGTCGATCGGCCCGGAGCCTTCGCGGCGGGGATCGAACCTCGCGGTCAAATCGTCCTGCTGCCGGGCGGTTGGCATGTCGCTGTATTCAGGGTATATTCCATAAATTATCATATACGGTATTGTGTCGGCAGACCGCCCATTCGGCGCATTTCGCGACGCTCAAGATGCGGGTATTGCGGTGGAATTGGCGAATTTTACTTGAATCTTCGCCAAATCATGATACATATAAAAGATTATTACACTCGTTAAATTCACGACATGGCCATCGACTGCAGCGAGGCGGTGGATCTCGCGCGTCCGCGTCTATCTAATTTATGCGTTTCTGTCGTCCAGCGATGGAAGCCGTCCGTCCAGCTTTACCTGTGGATATCCAGCCATCGTCCAGCCATCCACCCCCCCTCTATCCAGCCATCGGTGGTGTCCATCCAGCCTTTGGCGGCCGAATCCAGCCTTTGGCGCGTCCGTCCAGAGTTTGGACCCGGAGGGGGGGCGCGGCTGGACGCGGCCTCAGCCCGGCGGTGTCGTCGCGGCCAACGGCGGCGTCACCCTGAGCCGGCTGATGCGGTTGCCCTCGCGGCCCAGGATTTCGAACCGGAAGCCGAAGAAGCCGAAGGTCTGGCCAACGTCGGGGATCAGGCGGGCCTCGTGCAGCACGATGCCGGCGATGGTGGTCGCGACCTCCTCGGGCAGCGACCAGCCGAACTCGCGGTTGAGGTCGCGCACGGCGATGGCGCCGGGGCAGATGAAGCTGCCGTCGGGCTGCGGCTCGACGCCCGCGATGCGCAGGTCGGTCTCGTCCTCGATCTCGCCGACGATCTCCTCGATGATGTCTTCCAGCGTGACGACGCCCTCGAGGTTGCCGTACTCGTCGACCACCAGGGCGAAATGCTCGCGGCGGCGCTTGAAGGCCTGCAACTGGTCGAGCAGGCTGGTGGTCTCGGGGATGAACCACGGCTTGCCGACATGGGGGTCGAGCCGCAGCGAATCGAGCGGCCCCTCGTGCCCCGCCACGGCGCGAAACAGCGCCTTGGTGTGGATGACGCCGACCACGTTCTCGGGCTGGCCACGCCAAAGCGGCAGACGGGTATGCGGGCTCGCCAGCGCCTGCTCGACGATGACGCTCGTCGGGGCCGCCGCGTCGATCGCCTCGACCTTGGCGCGGTGGACCATGACGGAGGCGACCGTCACGTCGGCCAGTTCGAGCACCGAGCGCAGCATCTTCTTTTCGTCGGGCGCGCCGGTGTCGGCGTTTTCGCCGCCGCCATGCATGTCGATCGCGCCGCGCAGCAACTCCCCTTGCGCGTGCGGATCCTCGTCAGTCGAGGTCGAGACGCCAAACAGCCGCAGGATGGCGCGCGCCACCGCCGATCCGGCCGCCGCCGGCGGCCCCAGCACCAGGATGGCGAGACGAATGACCGGCGCCAGCGCCAGCACCACCCGGTCGGCGTTGAGCAGCGCCCAGGTCTTGGGCAGCACTTCGGCGAACACCAAAACCAGGGCCGTCACCGCGAAGGTGGCGTAGACGACGCCCGCACTGCCGAACAGATCGGTCAGCACCGCCGTCGTCAGCGAGGCCGCGAGGATGTTCACGACCGTGTTGCCGAACAGCATGGTGCTGATCACCCGGTCCTTGCGGTTCAGCAGGTGCAGCACGGTGCGGGCGCGGCGGCTGCCTTGCTGGGCGAGCCGGTGCATGCGCGGCAGCGAGGCGCCGGTGATGGCGGTCTCGCCGGCCGAGAAAAACGCCGACACCGCCAGGCACACCAGCACCAGCGGCCCCGCGATGGCGGGGCCGAGGCCGAAACTGATCTCGGGGTCCATGCAGGCGGCTCAGGTGGCGAGCGCGCGAGCGAACGTCGCGCGCGGGTGCTCCGGTTCGACGCCGCGCTCGACGAACGATTGGCCGATGCCGCGGGCGAGGATGAACGTCAGCTTGCCGTCGCGGTTCTTCTTGTCGCTGCTCATGTGCTCGACCAGCCGGGACGGATCCCAGCCGCGCGCGTTCTCGCCCGCGAGGCCGCGCGGCGAAACCGCCAGGCCCACCGCTGCCAGATGGGCGCGCGCGCGCGCGGAATCTTCTTCGGGACACAGGCCCATGGCGACCGACATGTCGAACGCCAGCGCCATGCCGATGCCGACCGCCTCGCCATGCAGCAGGGCGTCGCCGTAGCCGGTCTCGGCCTCCAGCGCGTGGGCAAAAGTGTGGCCGAGATTGAGCAGGTCGCGCACGCCGGCGGTCTCGCGCTCGTCGGCCCGCACGATGCGCGCCTTGGCGGCGCAGCTATGGGCGATGGCATGCGTGCGCAACGCCGCGTCGCCGTCGAGCAACGCCATGGCATTGGCTTCCAGCCAGGCGAAGAAGGGCTCATCGTCGATCAGCCCGTATTTGGCGACCTCGGCATAGCCCGCCAGCAACTCGCGCCGCGGCAACGTGTCGAGGACGCCGGTATCGGCCAGCACCAGGCGCGGCTGGTGGAAAGCACCGACGAGGTTCTTGCCGTGGCGGGTGTTGATGCCGGTCTTGCCGCCGACCGAGCTGTCGACCTGGGCCAGCAAGGTGGTCGGAATCTGGATGAAATCGACGCCGCGCAGCAGCACCGAGGCGGCGAAGCCCGTCAGGTCGCCGACCACGCCTCCGCCCAGCGCGATCAGCACCGTGCCGCGGTCGGGCCGCTGGTCGAGCAGTTGCTCCATCAACCGCCCGAACGACTCGAACGTCTTGCTTGGCTCGCCCGCCGGCACGGTCACGACCGGCGCGGCGATCCCGGCCGCCGCCAGCGACGCGACCAGCGGTTCCAGATGCAGGCGCGCGACATTGTCGTCGGTGACGACGATGGCGCGCCCTTTGGGCACGAACGGCCGGCAATGGCGGCCCGCGTCGGCGATCAGGCCGGGGCCGATCAGGATGTCGTAGGGACGGTCGGCGAGGTCGACCGACAGGCGCCGGATGGCGGCGTCGCCGGGCATCGCCAGGGCTTGGTCGGTCGCGTGCTGGCGGGCGGCCCGGGCATGCAGCGCGGCCATCACGTCGTCGGTGGTGCGTTCGGCCGGCGCGTCGCGGCTTTCGACCACGATATCGGCTTCGGCATAGACGGGATAGCGCACGGCGATCAGCCTTTCCAGTATCTCGCGCGGTTCGCCGCGCTTGAGCAACGGCCGGTGACCGCGGCGGCCAACCCGGTCGATCAGCACGGCGAGGTCGGCGCGCAACCACACCGTCGTGGCCCTGTCGCGCATGGCGGCGCGGGTCAGCGGGTCCATGAAAGCGCCGCCGCCGGTCGCCAGCACGTGTGGTTTGCCCTCCAGCAGGCGGGCGATCACCCGGCGTTCGCCGGCCCGGAACTCGGCCTCGCCGAAGCGCTCGAAGAACTCCTCGATCGTGCAGCCGGCCGCGGTCTCGATCTCGGTGTCGGCATCCATGAACGGCAATCCCAGCCGGTTGGCCAGCCGCCGGCCGATGGCGCTCTTGCCCGCACCCATCAATCCGACGAGCGCGATGGTGCGGTCGGGCGTCCAGACCGGGGCGTCAGACACGACGGGCCCTCCGAAGCTCGATGAAACTGCCAATGTCACGGTGATTTTGCTGGTATCTCAAGGTCTTGCACGGCAGTCCGCATTTGCCTCCGGAAACCGCCCGGAGTAGTGTCGGCACTATCGCCGCTGGGCCGGTCGCGCACAAGCCGCTCGGGCGGCGCAAAGATCGTCGCGACGGCATCCGCCGGAAATCGGGCGACGGGAACTGGGCGACGGGCGAATGACGCGATTGGGCTTCCGTTCGATTTTTTTCGGGATCGTCGTCGTCCTGCTGGTCGCGGGCTTCGTGATGCTGGCGGTCATCGACGTGTCGCCGCCGCAACGCTCCATCGAGATCCAGATTCCCAATGACCGCTTCACGCGCTGACCGGTCGGGGCCGCTGGCGGCGCTGGTTCTCGCCATGTCGGTCGGTTCGGCCGGCGCCGAGGAGTTCTCCCGCCCGGCCGAGCTGCCCGCCGCGCCGCCC
>CAMDVZ010000409.1 GCA_945878895.1 Caenispirillum bisanense
CGCCTTTCTTTTTGGCCAGCACGGTGTGCGAGGCGGAGCAATAGTGGCAGCCGTTGGCGACGCTGACGGCGAGGTAGATGAGCTCCTTGGTCGGCGCGTCGAGGGCGCCGGGCGCCATCGTCGCCGACGCGCGCTGCCAGAAGCGTTTCATCACGGCGGGATGGCGGGCCATCGCCTTCCAGGCGTTGTTGACGTCGGGAACGCCGCGGGTGGACTTGATGTCGTCCATGACGGCGCGCGCCTCGGGCGTGGCGTCGGCGTAGTCGATGAGTTTTCCGTAGGCCATGTCGTCCTCCCTCGTGGTCGCGCGAGTGTGGCACGTCGGGAGTTGTCGGAGCGACGCCTACATCGGATCCGTCTTGACGCCGTGGCGGACCGCGAGGTCGTGGACCGTGGCGGGGTCTGGCCAGCCGAAGTCGCCGGCGCCGTCGATGGCGCGGAACAGGGTCTCCGCCAGCAGCGTGCTGGTGACGACGAGGAACCGGCAGGGCTTGGTGTCGAGCGCCTGGTGGGTGTGCAGGATGCCGCCGGGCACGCAGGCGCTGTCGCCGGCATGCAACTCGCGCCAGTCGTGGTCGAGCAGCAGGCGCAGCGAACCTTCGAGCACGATATAGGTCTCGGTCCACGGATGACGATGGGCGCCAGGTCCGTTGGGCGCCCGCCCCACGATCTCGAACACCGCGTGCCCCCCGTCGGGCGCGTGCGCGAGCACCGTCACCTGTTCGCCCAGAACGGTGAAGGCGGTCCCCTCGCCGGCGCGCGTGATGGTCGCGTCCGCCACGTTTCGGTCGATTTCATCGCCCATCGTCGGTTCCTTCCCGGCATCCCCGACGCTACGGCCGGGGCCGGCACGGCGGATGCGGCGGGCTCGATCACGAGTGCGTGCGCACAAGGTGACTCACGGCGGCGGGCAGTGGCGGTATAGTGGCGACATGAGTGTCAACCACGGTGATCGATCGGCGGCGGCGCGCGGGCTTGGCCGGCGGCATGCGCTGGGGCTCGTCGGCGCGGCGGCGGCGGCGCTCGCCACCGGCGCGGAGCGCTCGCAGCCGATCGTGCGGCCCTTCGTGCTGGTACACGGCGCCTGGCACGGCGCGTGGTGCTGGGAGCGCTTGACGCCGCTGCTTTCGGCGCGCGGCTTCTGGGCGGTGGCGCCGTGTCTGGCCGGCGTCGGCGAACGGGCAAAGGAGATCGGTCCCCACATCACCCTCGACACCCACGTCGAGGAAACCATCGCGTTGCTGAACGCGTGGCAGATGTCGGACGTGATCCTAGTGGGCCACTCCTACGCCGGCGCGGTGATCACCGGCGTCGCCGACCGGGTGCCCTGGCTGTTGCGCAAGCTGGTCTATCTCGACGCCGTGATCCCCGAACCGGGCAAGAGTCTCAACGGCGGCACCGCGCAGCCCAACACCTCGCCCTCGAACCGGGCCGTCATGCCGGCGGTGTCCCCACAGTCGCTCGGCATCACCGACCCCGCCGACGCGGCCTGGGCGGCAAGGCGACTGACGGCGCATCCCATCAACACCTTCGATCAGCCCATCCGCATCGCCAGCCCGATCGGCAACGGCGTGCCGGGTGCCTACATCGCCTGCACGCGGCCCGCCATGATGCCGCACGCCAAGTACGCCGCCTTCGTCCGAACCCGGCCCGACTGGCGCATGCTGGAGCTGGCGACCGGCCACGAGGCGATGATTACCGCGCCGCGCCAGTTGGCCGCGATGCTGGTCGACCTGGCCGGAGACTGAACGGCGCTCAGGCGTAGCCGAGCATGCGCGAGATCAGCCGCCCCGGTGCCAGGGCGCCCGCGCCGGCCCCGATGATTGCCCCGAGATAGAGGCCCAGGACCCATTTCCGGTGGGCCCGGATGCGGCCGGCGCGCGCGGCGGCGATAGCCATGTAGATCATCCACAGCACCAACACCGACAGCAGGTGAATGATCCCGAACGGGCCGATCAGCGGCAAGATCGTGGCGCGGATCGCGAAGGAACTCAGCGCGGCGACCGCCATCGCGGCCATCCAGACGCGCCCCGTCGCGCGGTGGACCAGCGTGCCCTTGGGCCGCGCCAGCATCCAGGCGCCGAGCACGGTGGCGACCAGCACGGCGACGAAATGGATCTGCGTCGCGGCGATGGCGTCGAGGAACGGTTGCAGGCGCATGGCGGCCTCCCGGCGGCGTCGCGGCGCTTGACGACGCGCGACGCAAGTCTAGAGTTGACGGTGACAACATAGATGAACAAGGTAAGTTGTCAATGACAACATCGAAGCCGCCGCGGCGCCGCGCGCTGCCGCCCAAGCCCGCCGACCGTTACCACCACGGCGATCTGCGGGCGGCGCTGCTGACGAGCGCGCGCCTGCTCCTGGGCGAAAAGGGACCGGAGGCGCTCAGCCTGCGCGACGTGGCGCGGCGGCTGGGCGTGTCGCACAACGCGCCCTACAAGCATTTCGCCAGCCGCGACGCCTTGCTGGCGGACCTCGCCGCCGAGGGATTTCGCGAACTCGCCGCGCGCAACGCCGCCGCCGCCGGCGCGGCGACGCCGGACCGCGCGATGGCCGAACGTGGCGTCGCCTACGTTGCCTACGCGCTCGACAATCCGTCGGTCTTTCGCCTGATGTTCTCGCCGATGCTCGACAAGGCGGCGTTCCCGGCCTTGCGCGAGGCGTCGCAAGCGAGTTTTGCAGCCCTGGGCGCGACGACCGCGGCGGTCGCCGGGACGACGCCGCCCGCCGCCGCGCCGTCCTCGCCGCTGTTGGCGTGGGCGATGGTGCATGGCCTGGCGTCGCTGCTGCTCGATGGCCAGATCGCGATACCCGCCGGCGCGAGCCCGCTCGACGTCGTGCGCGCGACGCTCGGCGCATCCTCGCCGCGGCCGGACTGAAGGCGCGTCGCGCCTCAGTACATGTGCTGGCCGCCGTTGATGCTGATGGTCGAGCCGGTGATGAAGCCGGCATCGTCGGCCACCAGGAACAGCACGCCGCGGGCGATCTCGTCGGCCTTGCCGAGGCGCCCGACCGGGATCTTGGCGACGATCTTCTCCAGCACCGGTGCGGGCACCGCCGAGACCATGTCGGTGTCGGTGTAGCCCGGCGCGATGGCGTTGACCGTGATGCCCTTGGGGGCGCCTTCCTGGGCCAGCGCCTTGGTGAAGCCGTGGATCCCGGACTTGGCCGCCGCGTAGTTGACCTGGCCGTACTGGCCACCCTGGCCGTTGATCGAGCCGATGTTCACGATACGCCCGAAGCCGCGCGTGTTCATGCCGTCCCACGCCGCCTTGCAGACGTTGAAGCAGCTGCCGAGATTGGTATCGATGACGGCATCCCACATGGTGCGGTCGAGCCGGCGCATGGTGGAGTCGCGGGTGATGCCGGCGTTGTTGACGATCACGTCGAGCGGCCCGAGATCGGCCTCGATCTGCTTCACCGCGATCTGGACGGCGGCGAAATCGCTGACGTCGAACTTGTAGATGGCGATGCCGTTCTCGGCCTTGAAGGCCTCGGCCGCCACGTCGTTGCCGGCGTAGTTCGCGGCCACCACGTAGCCACGCAACTTCAACATCCGGGAGATCGCCGCCCCGATGCCGCGGGTTCCGCCCGTCACGAGTGCAACACGTCCGCTCATTGTTTCCTCCGTTGCCGACGCCGTCAGGCTACTCCCCGGTTCCGCCAACCGGAAGGGCGCCACGTCCCGGGTATCCTGGCATTGCCGCTGCTCGGAGTCCGGGGACGTGGTGTCGCGAACGGACGTTCATCGACGATTCGACGCGCGAAGCCGGATGGTGTCCTCCCGAGGGCGTCGCTACACGAAGCCATGACCTCGCGGATCTCCCTCCCCCTCCCGTTGCTCGGCGGCGCCATCGGCGCCCATGCCGCCGATCAGATCGCGCTCGCGGCCCTGCCGCTGACCGCCACCATCGCGCTCGAGGCGGGCGCCGCCACCGTCGGCTGGCTGGTCGCTGCCCACGCCGCGGCCTGGCTGGTGCTGTCGTTGCCCGCGGGTATGCTGCTGGACCGCTATCCCGGCCGCACGCTGCCGCTGCTTGCGCAGCTGTCGGCCATGGTCGCCTTCGCGGCCGCCGCCCTCTTCGCGTAGCAGGGCTCGGCGATCGGTCTCGGCGTCGGCGCTGTTGCCGCGCGCGGTCGCGCGGCCCTGCCTGCCTGGCGCCAACGCGCGCATCGAGCTGG
>CAMDVZ010000410.1 GCA_945878895.1 Caenispirillum bisanense
GATAGCTGGTCTCGCGGTCCGTCGGGCGGAAGTTGCTCATCGCGGGGCGCTCCTTCGCAAAGCCGTCCCACGATTCTATACGGACGCGATTCCCGTGGGAATCCCCGACCATCCCCCACGATGCTTTAAGTCCGACAGGCTGCTAGGCTACGGACGCGCGACCACGGAGCAGCAATGACCGACGAGGCCGGACCACGACCGCTGACGGGCACGACGATCCTCGAGATCGACAATCCCGACGCCGGGCCGCACCTGCGCCTCGCCAAGGCGCTGGCGGGCAAGATCGTCGCCGACCTCGGCGCCACCGTGATCAAGCTCGAAGCCGCCGCCGGCGACCCCGTGCGCGCGATGCCGCCCTTCCTGCCCGCTGTCGCCGATACCGCCCGGCGCAGCGCGCTCTTCCAGTTTCTCAACACTGGCAAGCGGATCCTGAAAATGCCCGCCGGCGCGACGGCGCGGCGCGATGCGTTGACGACGCTGCTGGGCGCGAGCATCGACGGCGTGTTGTGGGAAGAGGGCGACGACGACGCCAGCGCGATCGCCGCCGCTACGATGCCACGGGTCGAGATCGGCGGCTGGCCCGAGGGCATGACCAAGTCGACGCCGCTGAGCGAATTCACAGTCATGGCGGTCGGCGGCCTGCTCGACATCGTCGGCGACCCCGAGCGCGAGCCGCTGCGGCTGGGTGGCCATCAGGCGAGCTATGCGGCCGGCCTCGCCGCCTTCACCGCGCTGATGGCCGGCCTCGCCGGACGCCGCGCGGGCCTGGCGACACCACCCGCGCGCATCTCGCTGGTCGAGGTCATGCTGTGGGTCAACTGGAAGGCCGCCGCGGGCGCCTTCGCCGACGGCCGCTCGCCCACGCGCGAGGGCGGCCGTTCCGAATTCCAGGTCGTGGCCTGTCGCGATGGCCATATCGCGCTGGTCTATGGCGTCACCCAGTTCGACGCGGTCAAGGCGCTGGTCGGCGATCCGCGCCTGGACGACCCGCGCTTCGCCACCAGGCCGCAGCGGCGCAGCTGCGGGGAAGCGATCTACGACATCCTGCGACCGTGGTTCGCCGCCCGCACCCGCATGGAGGTGTACGAGTTGGCGCAGGGCAAGGGCATCCCGATGGGACCGGCATTCTCGCCGTTCGACCTGCTCGACGACCCGCAGACGCTGGCGCGCGACTTCATCGCTGCGATGGATGACGGGCAAGGTGGCGGCCTGCGGTTGCCGCGCCTGCCGGTGCTGTGGAACGGACGCGGCTTCGCGCCCGTGGCCGCACGCGACGTCGCGGACCTCGCCGGAGCCTTCGCGCCATGACCGCCTTCCGTCCCATGAGCGGCGTGCGGGTGCTGGATTTCGGCCTGCTGACGGCCGGCGCCAACACCTCCGCCATGCTGGCCGATCTCGGCGCCGACGTGATCAAGATCGAGTCGGGCGCCTATATGGACCCGTTCCGCGCCGTCGGCGCGCGCGACACCGCGCCCGGTTGGTGGAACCGCTCGCCGCAATACCATTTCACCAACCGCAACAAGCGCGGTGCCGCGCTGAACCTCAAGCACGCCGAAGGGCGCCGGCTGGTGCTCGAGCTGGCGAAAAGCTGCGACGTGCTGGTCGAGAATTTCCGCCGCGGCGTGCTCGAACGCTTCGGCCTGACGTGGGAGGCGCTGAAGGCCGCCAACCCGCGCATCGTGGTCGCCTCGATCTCGAGCCAGGGCGACACCGGTCCGTGGCGCCTGCACGCCTCCTACGGCTCGACGCTCGACGCCACCGGCGGCCTCGCTTCGCTGACCGGCTATGCCGGTGGCGCGCCGACCATCAGCGGCATGGACGTGAACTATCCCGATCAGGTGGTGTCGCTGATCGCCACCGGCCTGGTGATCGCCGCCGTCATGGACGCCCGCAGGACCGGCAAGGGCGCGCTGCTCGATATCTCGCAACGCGAGATCGCGAGCTTCCTGATCGGCGAGGAGATCATGGCCGCGGCCGCCGACCCCGCTCGCCGGCAGCCGAGACGGACCGGCAACGCCCAGGAAGGCGTGCTGTTCCAGGATTGCCTGAAATGCGCCGGCGGCAAGTGGGTCGCGGTCACGCTGGCCGACACGGATGCCGCCGGACGTTGTGCGACGGCAATCGGCGGCGTGCCGCATACCGGCCTGCGCGCGGCGCTGACGGCATGGTGCGCCAACCGGAGCGCGGATGACGCGGCGAAGATCCTGGTCGCGGCAAGCCTCCCCGCCTCGCGCGTAATGGACGGCATGGATCCGTTGCGCGATCCCGGCCTTGCCGGTGGAACGCTGCTGCGGGGCGACGGCGGCAAGCTCGTGAAGGGCATGCCGTACGCCTTCGATGGCGCGGGACTCGCGATCGAACGCGCCGCGCCCGACCTCGGCGAACACACGCTGGAAATCCTGCGCGACGTCCTGAAGCTCGACGAGGCCGAGATCGCGCGCCTCGACGGGCTCGGCGTCACGTCGGCAACACCCGACACCCCATAGGATCCGCCCCATGTCCAAAATCCGCGAAATCGTGGCCCGCCTGGACATCCCGGTGATCGTCGCGCCGATGTTCCTGGTCTCCAATCCCGCCATGACGCTGGCGGCGTGCGGCGAAGGCATCATGGGCAGTTTCCCCGCCCACGGCACGCGCTCGACCGAACAGTTCGAAGCGTGGCTGATCGAGATGCGCGAGGGGCTCGCGAAGCAGCGCGACGCCGGCGGCAAGCCCGCTCCCTGGGCGGTGAACCTCGTCGTCCATTCATCGAATCCGCGCATGCAGGGCGATCTCGAACTCTGCGTGAAGTACGAGGTGCCGGTGATCCTCACCTCCAAGGGCGCGCCCGGCGACGTGTTCAAGGCGATCCACGACTATGGCGGCGTCACGCTGCACGACATCGCCAGCCAACGGCACGCCGAGAAGGCGATCGAGGCCGGCACCGACGGCGTCATCGCGGTGGCCGGTGGCGCGGGCGGCCATACCGGCACCATCAACCCCTTCGCGCTGGTCAACGAAGTGCGCCAGATCTGGGACGGCGTGATCGTGCTGGCGGGCGGCATGACGACGGGCCGCGACGTGCTGGCGACCCAGGCGATGGGCGCGGATCTCGCCTATATCGGCACCCGTTTCATCGCCACGACCGAAGCCATGGCGAGCGATGGCCACAAGGCGATGATCGTGGATTCGAAAGCGACCGACGTGTTCTTCAGCGCCGCCATCGACGGTGCGCCTGCCAACTGGCTGACCAAGAGCCTGATCGCCGCGGGTGTCGACCTCGACGTGCTGCGCACCACGCTGCCCGGCAAGATCGTCGCGGCCGGTGAATCGCGCAAACGCTGGAAGGACATCTGGACCGCGGGCCACGGCGTCGGAAACATCGCCTCGGTGCTCGGGACGGCCGAACTCTGCCGCCAACTCAAAACAGAATACGCCGCCGCCCGCCGCGCCATCGCCCCGCTCGCCGTGGCGGGCTGAAGGGCGGGCGCCAACGCCCCGTTTTCGCGATAGAGTGGGAGCGCTGATCGAACCGGCCAGGGAGCCAAGACGATGACCGACATTCTGGACAAGACACGGCCGGCTTCGCCCGCCGGAGCGCACCCCGGCGTGACCCAGATCGAGATCGACCAGCGCGTGTTCGATCTCTACGACGAGTACTGCCATGGCGGGATGGACCGCCGCGCCTTCCTGCAGCGGGCCGCCGTCGTCACGGTCGGTGGACTCGCGATGGCGCAAGCGCTGCTGCCGCGCTACGCACAGGCGCAGACGATCTCCTTCACCGACACGCGCATCAAGGCGAAGTACGTAAACTACCCGTCGCCGGGCGGTACATCCGGCACGATGCGCGGCTACCTGGTGCAGCCAACGGGAACTGGCCCGTTCCCGGTCGTGCTGGTGATCCACGAGAACCGCGGCCTCAATCCCTACATCGAAGACGTGGCGCGCCGCGTCGCGACCGAGGGCTTCCTGGCACTCGCACCGGATGGCCTGTTTCCCGTCGGCGGCTATCCCGGCAACGACGACGACGGCCGCACGCTGCAGGCCGGCCTCGACCAGTCCAAGCTGCGCACCGACATGGTCAACCGCGCCCGATATCTGATACCAAGTCGCCTAACGATTGACACACGCCCAGTCTCGCGTGGCGATCGACCGGATCCTGTCTGGATCGCCGAC
>CAMDVZ010000411.1 GCA_945878895.1 Caenispirillum bisanense
CGGGATTCGCAATGCCTAAGCGCGAAGCCCAACTTCCCCCCTACTTTTGCCGCTCTGGACTTCGCTGGCATCAAAAGAAACATGTGGGATGATATAGGGGGTACAAGATTGATCTCTGTCATTTTCTTCTTTAATATCAGATACTTAGACCAAAAAAATGGCGGACAGGGCGGGATTCGAACCCGCGGTGGCTTTTACACCACGCACGCTTTCCAAGCGTGTGCCTTAAACCACTCGGCCACCTGTCCATTCCGTGCGCTCCGGTGAGCGGGCGGCAACCTACACATCCGGCGCAGCCCTGCCAAGCGCCCCGGCCGCGCGTGTGGTCGCATGGGGCGGCGTTTGCTACGGTCCGGGCGACGCGAAACGACCACCGGGACGGACCCTGCCATGACCAACTCTCTCGACGACGCGATGACCCTGCTGCGGCCCTGGATCGGGACGGTGCGGGTGGTCGAGGACGAAATCTCGTTGTCGATGGTGCGCCGGATCGCGGCCACGCTCGACGCCGATCCGGACTTGTTCAGGCCGGGGATGGAGCTGCCGCCGCATTGGTTCTCGATGTTCTTCGCCGACATCGCCCGCCAGTC
The DNA here is from genome assembly GCA_945878895.1 of Caenispirillum bisanense. GTDB lineage: Bacteria > Pseudomonadota > Alphaproteobacteria > Reyranellales > Reyranellaceae > CAMDVZ01. The sequence goes on from CAMDVZ010000411.1 coordinate 591, forward strand.
GCTGCTGCGCGAGGACGGGCATGCCCAAGGCGGCGTCGTGCTGCCGCCGATCCCGATGCCGCGCCGCATGGGCGCGGGCCGGCGTCTGAAGGTGATGGGGCGGCTGCGGGCGGCGGTGCCGGCGGTGCGGAAATCCGAGGTGGTCGACATCGTTCCCAAGACCGGCCGCACCGGCAATATCTTTGTGCTGACCCTGCGCAACACCGTCGAGCAGGAAGGCAAGGTGCTGGCGGTCGACGAATTCGACGCGATCTACCGCGAGGCGACGCCGCCGGGCCAGAAGACGGCCGCTACGGTGCCGAAGGCGGCGCCGACCGACCAGGTCTGGGCCGACACGATCCTCATGTCGGAGTCGCTGGTGTTCCGCTACTCCGCCATCACCTGGAACGCCCACCGCATCCACTACGATTCCGACTATTGCCGCGACGTCGAGGGCTATCCGCACACCGTGCAGAATGGCGGCCTGACGATGCAGCTGATGATCGACGCGGCTCTCAAGCGGGCGCCGGCTGAGTTGCGCGGCCTGACCGCGCGGCTGGTCAATCCGCTGTTCGTCGGCGATTCCGTGAAGCTCTGCGGCTATGCCGCGGCCGACAACAGGATGCGGATGTTCGCCGCCGACAAGAACGGCCACCTGTGCGGCGAGATGGACCTGGAGTTCGGCGCGTGACTGGAGGGCCGCTGGAGGGCGTGCGCGTCGTCGACCTGACCAGCGTGGTGGTGGGGCCGATCTGCACCCGGACACTCGCCGACCAGGGTGCCGACGTCATCAAGATCGAGGCGCCCGGCGGCGACCTGCTGCGCGCCATCGCCCAGGGCAGCCGCAATCCCGGCATGTCGGGCAAGTTCATCAATTTCAACCGCAACAAGCGCTCGCTGGCGCTCGATCTGAAACATCCCGATGGTCTGGCGGCGTTGCGCAAACTGATCGCCGGTGCCGACGTGTTCGTCAGCAACGTGCGGCCCGAGGCGCTGGCGCGCGCCGGGCTCGATCACGCCACGCTCTCGAAGGACAATCCGCGCCTGATCCACTGCTCGATCCTCGCCTTTGGACGCGGCGGCCGTTACTACAACCGCCCCGCCTACGATCCCATCGTGCAGAGCCTGTCGGGCGTCGCGGGCACCTTCGAGCGCGCCACCGGCGAGCCGCGTTTCGTGCCGATGGTGATGACCGACCACACCACCGGCCTGATCGGCGCCCAGTGCATCGGCTTCGCGCTGTACCGGCGCGAGAAGACCGGCGTCGGCGAGGCCATCGACGTGCCGATGTTCGAGAACATGGCGTCCTTCGTGATGAGCGAGCACATGGCCGCGGCGACCTTCGATCCGCCGGTCGGCCCCACCGGCGACGGGCGCCTGTTGAGTCCCGAGTACCGGCCGCTGCCCACCAAGGACGGCTACATCACGGTCGGGCCCAACACCAACGGCCAGGCCTTCGCCTTCTTCGAGGCGGTCGGCCGGCCCGAGCTGAAAAACGACCCGCGCTTCGACAGCGCCGTCGCCCGCACCAACAACGCCGCCGCCTACTTCGCGGTGCGCGTCGAGGGCCTGGCGCAGAAGACGACGGCGGAGTGGCTGGAGATTTTCGCCAGGCTCGACGTGCCGGCGGCCCGCTACAACACCATCGACGACGTCCTGCTCGATCCGCACCTCGCCGACGTCGGCTTCTTCAAGACCGAGGAGCATCCCAGCGAAGGCCGCATCCGCCGCACCAGGGTGGCGAACGTCTTCTCCGGCGGCGCCCGGGTGAACGAGACACATGCCCCCCGATACGGCGAGCACACGCGCGAAATCCTCGCCGAAGCCGGTTACGATCCCGCCGGCATCGACGCCCTGATCGCGGCCGGAGCGGTGGGCGCCACGAAGTAGTACCGCGTCGCGTGCGCGGCGCTTCCAACACGATCCAACGAAAGAGATTCCGATGTCCGCCCGTCTTCCGCTGCCGACCTGGCGTTCCCTGATGTTCGTGCCCGTCACGGCCGAGAAGTTCGTCGCCAAGGCCCACACCCGTGGCGCCGACGCGATCATTCTCGATCTGGAGGATTCGATCTCGCCGCCGGAAAAGGAAACCGCCCGGCGGGCGCTGGCGGCCGCGCGGGCAACCGTGTCGCAGGCCGGCGCCGACGTGGTGGTGCGCATCAACCGGCCGCTCGAACTGGCGGTGCCCGATATCGCGGCGGCCGTCATGCCCGGCGTGTCGGCGCTGATGATTCCCAAGGTGATGGGTCCCGAACACATCCGTCTGTTGTCGGAGGTCGTGGCGGCGCGCGAGGCGCAGGTCGGCGTGCCGGTCGGCAGCACGCGCTTTCTGGCACTCGTGGAGACGCCCGACGCGCTGCCCCATCTGCACGCCATCGCGACGGCGGATCCGCGCATGGCCTCGCTCAGCATTGGCTCCGAGGACATGTCGACCGAGCTCGGCGGCATGCCGACGCCCGACACGCTCTATGTGTTCGCGATGTTGGGGGTGGCGGCCTCGCGCGCGGCGGGCATCCTGCCGATGGGCGCGATGGGCAAGTTCGCCGATTTCTCCGATCTCGTCGGCTATCGCAAAGGCCTCAAGCGTGGCCGCGCGCTGGGCTTCGCCTGCACCTCCTGCATCCATCCCCTGCACGTGCCGATCATCAACGAGGAATACGGCGTTTCGGACGCCGACGCCGACCGTGCCCGGCGCCTGATCGTGGCCTTCGAGGAGGCTCTCGCCAAAGGCCAGGGTGCCGCGGCCTTCGAGGGCGCGATGATCGATCTGCCGATCGTCGAACGCGCCCGTCGCTTGCTGATGCGGGTGCGCAAGCCAACGGCGTGAGGGCCGGCGTGACCGGAATCCTGTTCCTGCCCGGCGCCGGCGGTTCGCCGGACTTCTGGAAACCCGTCGCCGAGCGCTTGCCGGCAGCATGGGACAAGGTGCTGCTTGGCTGGCCGGGGCTGGGCGACCAGCCGCACGATCCCGCCATCGGGTCGCTCGACGACCTCGTGGCGCTGGTCGAAGCACGCATCGACGGGCCGGTCGATCTCGTGGCGCAGTCCATGGGTGGGGTCGTTGCGGCACTGTTGGCGCTGAAGCGACCGGAGGCGGTGCGGCGGCTGGTGCTGGTCGCGACGTCGGGCGGCGTCGACATGGGGGGCTTCGGCGCTTCCGATTGGCGGCCGGACTATCGGCGGTCGTTCCCGAACGCCGCCGCCTGGATCGTGGAGCGCCGCGCGGCGAGCGCATTGCCGGTCGAGCGGATTGCCGTGCCGACCTTGCTGATCTGGGGCGACACCGACCCCGTCAGTCCGGTCGCGGTCGGTCGCCACCTCGAGAGTCGCATGCCCGACGCCAGGCTGCACGTCGTGGCCGGCGGCGACCACGCGCTGGCGTCGAACCAGGCGGGGCTCGTCGCGCCGCCGATCGAGGCGCATCTGCGCTAGGGCCTGTCCTCAATTGAGGCAAATGAGTGCGGCGACGAGGTGGACGGCGGCGAGATAGTTGCGCGCGGTCTTGTCGTAGCGGGTGGCGATGGCCCTGTACTGCTTGAGGCGGGCGAAGAAATTCTCGATCAGATGACGGGCT
>CAMDVZ010000412.1 GCA_945878895.1 Caenispirillum bisanense
AAAAAAGAGCCGAGCGCGCAACGCAGGAACGTCGCGCGCAGCCTGACCTCGTGGTTCAAGCGCGGTCTGCGGCGCATCCAGTTCTGCCTTCAGCGCCTCGTCCCGCCACCACCACTCTGGGCAGCTTGGAAAAATGATGGGTGGTAAGCTCATACCTTCCCCCGCCGTTGGCGAGGGAAGGTAAGAGAAGTAAGACGAGGCGAGTCTACTCAGCCGACGATCTCGCGGATGACGTCGAGCTGGGCGATGTCGCCGAACGGGCAGACCAGCAGGACGTCGTCGACGCCGATATCCTGGATGCGGCGGAAGCGGTCGCGGGCTTCGGCCTTGTCGCAGACCATGTGGACCTTGGCGCGGGCGATGACGGGGTGGATTTCGGGTTCCGGCCGCAGGTCGACGAACACGTTGGCGAGGATGGCGCGCTTGCCGCCGGCGGCGCGGAACATGTCGGCGCCGATCTTGAGTTCGGCGAGGTCGGCGTAGATCCCCGAGGCGATCCAGCCCGCGCAATGGCGGGCGGCGAGGTCGATCCAGCGGGCGCTGCGCCAGGCGCCGAGATAGACCGGCGGGCCGCCCTCCGTGTGTGGCCAGACGCCCAGTACCGGTCCGAACACGGCTTCGCCCGCCCAGACGCGGCGCATCACGGCGAGGTATTCCGGCAGCAGCTTGAAGCGCCTGTCGTAGTCGACCTGGACGGCGTCGAAATCGTGTTTGGTCGAGCCGCTGCCGACGCCGAAGCGGAAGCGGCCGCCCGACAGCACGGCGAGCGTCTGGGCGCGGTGCGCCAGCTCGACCGGATGGCGCAACGGCACCTGCATGACGCAGGTTCCCAACTCGATCCGTCTGGTCACGCCGCACAGGGCCGACATCAGCATCAGCGGGTCGAGCGAGGCGTTACCGCGGGCGAAGGCGTCGGTGGTCCAGAGTCCCTCGAAACCCAGCGCTTCGGTCTTGCGACCGAATTCCAGGAAGCGCTCGATCACGGCCGATGGATGTGTGGCGACGCCGGCGGTGGGGATCGTGCCGATACCGATTTTCATGGCGAGGATTGGTTCCGTTGCAGATGCGTGCCGCGCCGGGTCGGCGCCCGGGTCGGGCCGATCATGGCACCGGACCGGCCTTCGTCGCCACCAGCATGTAGTTGACGTCGATGTCGCGCGGATCGATCCGCCAGCCGCCGGTGACGGGGCTGTAGACGAGGCCCGCCAGTTCGGCGATGTCCAGGCCGGCCGTCCGCAACGGGCGCGCCAGCTCCGAGGGCTTGAGGAATTTCTTCCAGTCGTGGGTGCCGCGCGGCACCCAGCGCAGCACGTACTCGGCGCCGACGATGGCGAGTGCGTATGCCTTGGCCGTGCGGTTGAGCGTGCTGGCGATCAGCATGCCGCCGGGTTTCACGAGGCTGGCGCAGGCCCGCAGGAACAGGCCGGGGTCGGCGACGTGCTCGACGATCTCCAGCGCCAGCACGACGTCGAAGCGCTCCGTGCCGTCGGCCAGGGTTTCGATGTCGCCGACGCGATAGTCGATGGCGAGTCCCATCCGCTCGGCGTGGTCGCGCGCCGCGGCGATCGAGCGGGCGGCGGCGTCGAGGCCGGTGACATGGGCGCCGAGGCGGGCCAGCGGCTCGCTCGCCAGCCCGCCACCGCAGCCGATATCGAGCAGGTTCAACCCGGCAAGCGGGCCGGAGGGCGTCGCGGCGGTCAGCGACAGGGGGTCGCGCCCGAAGCGGGCGGCAACGCGATCGCGGATGAAACCGATGCGGGCAGGATTGAGACGATGCAGCGGCGCGAACTCGCCCGTCTCGTCCCACCATTTGTCGGCGAGACGCCCGAAACGTTCGACTTCCGCGTGGTCGATGGTGGTGCCGCCCATGGCGCCCGTTTACATCAAATCGCCGACTTCCGGTACTGCGGCACGAAGGCAAGACCCGATACCCTTGCGAAACGCGGGGGCATCCCCATATCCCTTCCGGACGCCTCTTCCGAGGGTCCACCCGTTTCGCCCGCCGCATCGCGGGGGCGTGTTCAGAGAGGGGTAGCGTATGGACCAGGAAAAATACACCGACCGCGTCCGCGGTTTCTTGCAGAGCGCCCAGATGCTGGCGGTGCGCTCCGGACACCAGCGGTTCACGCCCGAGCACATCCTCAAGGTTCTTCTCGACGACGAGGAAGGTCTGGCCGCGAACCTGATTTCGGCCGCCGGCGGCACGTCGGCGAAGGCGTTGCGCGAGACCGAGGCGGCGCTGGCGAAACTGCCGAAAGTCGAGGGCGCGGGGGCCGGCCAGGTTTATCTGGCGCCCGAGACCGCCCGCCTGTTCGAGAGTGCCGAGGCACTGGCGAAGAAGGCCGGCGACGCGTTCGTCTCGGCCGAGCGCATTCTGCAAGCGCTGTCGCTCGCCGCCGGCACGCCGGCCGCCGCGGCGCTGAGGAACGCCGGCGTGCAGGCCGGGCCGCTCAACGACGCGATCAACGGCTTGCGCAAGGGTCGCATCGCCGACAGCGCCGGCGCCGAGGGCGGCTACGAATCCCTGAAGAAGTACGCCCGCGACCTCACGCAGGCCGCGCGCGACGGCAAGCTCGACCCCGTCATCGGCCGCGACGAGGAAATCCGCCGCGCCATCCAGGTGTTGAGCCGCCGCACCAAGAACAACCCCGTGCTGATCGGCGAGCCCGGCGTCGGCAAGACCGCCATCGCCGAGGGGCTGGCGCTGCGCATCGTCAACGACGACGTGCCGGAGTCGCTGAAGGGCAAGCGGCTGCTGTCGCTCGATCTGGCCGCGATGGTGGCGGGCGCCAAGTTCCGCGGCGAGTTCGAGGAGCGGCTGAAGTCCGTGCTGTCGGAGATCGCGTCCGCCGAGGGCGAGATCATCGTGTTCATCGACGAGATGCACACGCTGGTCGGCGCCGGGAAAGCGGATGGGGCGATGGATGCCTCGAACATGATGAAGCCGGCGCTGGCGCGCGGCGACCTGCATTGCGTGGGTGCCACGACGCTGGCCGAGTACCGCAAGCACATCGAGAAGGACGCGGCGCTGGCGCGCCGTTTCCAGCCGGTGTTCGTGGCCGAGCCCTCGGTCGAGGACACGATCTCGATCCTGCGCGGCCTCAAGGAAAAGTACGAGCTGCATCACGGCGTGCGCATCGCCGACGCCGCCATCGTGGCGGCAGCGACCTTGAGCAACCGCTACATCGCCGACCGCTTCCTGCCCGACAAGGCAATCGACCTGATGGACGAGGCGGCCAGCCGCATCCGCATGCAGGTCGACAGCAAGCCCGAGGACATCGACGAACTCGATCGCCGCATCATGCAGCTCAAGATCGAGCGCGAGGCCCTGAAGAAGGAAACCGACGCGGCGTCGCGCGACCGTCTCGGCAAGCTGGAAAAGGAACTGGCCGAGATCGAGGACAAGTCGAACGCGCTGACGGCGGCGTGGCGGGCTAGCAAGGACAAGCTGGCCGAGACGCAGAAGTTCAAGGAGAAGCTCGAGCGCGCCCGCGCCGATCTCGAGATCGCCCAGCGCAAGGGCGAGCTCGCTAAGGCGGGCGAGATCGCCTACGGCACGATTCCGGCGCTGGAGCGCGATCTGAAGGCGGCCGAACAGGCCGAATCCGCGGGCGGTCGCAGGCTCAAGGAGGAGGTGATGCCCGAGGACATCGCCGCCGTGGTGTCGCGCTGGACCGGCGTGCCGGTCGACAAGATGCTGGAGGGTGAGCGCGCCAAGCTGCTGCGCATGGAAAGCGAGCTGCACAAGCGCGTGATCGGCCAGGACGAGGCGGTGATCGCGGTGTCGAACGCGGTGCGTCGCGCCCGCGCCGGCCTGCAGGACCCGAACCGGCCGATCGGCTCGTTCCTGTTTCTCGGGCCGACCGGGGTGGGCAAGACCGAGCTCACTAAGGCGCTGGCGTCGTTCCTGTTCGACGACGAGCACGCGATGGTCCGCATCGACATGTCGGAATACATGGAGAAGCATTCCGTCAGCCGGCTGATCGGCGCACCGCCCGGCTATGTCGGCTACGACGAGGGCGGCGGGTTGACCGAGGCGGTGCGTCGGCGGCCCTACCAGGTGGTGCTGTTCGACGAGGTCGAGAAGGCCCATCCCGACGTCTTCAACGTGTTGCTCCAGGTGCTCGACGATGGCCGCCTG
>CAMDVZ010000413.1 GCA_945878895.1 Caenispirillum bisanense
GCGCCGCGAAGCCCCTCATCCGCCCCTTCGGGGCACCTTCTCCCCCCATGCGGGGGGAGAAGGGAAGACAGTGCTGTGCCGCGGCGACTCTTCCCTTCTTCCCGGTCTTCGGGGGAGAAGGGAGGCGCCTGCGCCGCAACGATTTCCTAGCGTCGCTCATCGCTCGCCCTCGATGCGCACGCGTGGATCCAGCGCCGCGTGCGTCACGTCGGCGACCAGGTTCGCCGCCAGGGTCGCGGCCGTCGCCAGCAGCAGGCCCACGAGGGCGAGGTTGTAGTCGTTGCCGAGGATGGCGTCATAGATCGTCTTGCCCATGCCGGGCCGCGCGAACATCGTTTCGGTGATCAGGGCGCCCGAGAACAGGCCGCCGAACGACAGCGCCAGCACCGTCAGGACAGGCGGCAGCGCGTGACCGAGCGCGTGACGCCACACCACCTGCGCCTCGCTCAGCCCCTTGGCGCGGGCGGTGCGGATGTGGTCGGCGCGCAGCGCCTCGATGGCGGCGGCGCGCACGAAGCGGATGTGGTGGCCGACCTGGCTCAAGGTCAGGACCGTCACCGGCAGCACCAGATGGCGCAGCTTTTCCGCCGCGCCCTCGCCGACGCTGCCGGCCGGCAGCCAGCCGAGCGTCACCGCGAACAGCATCAGCAGCAGCAAGGCCAGCCAGAACGCCGGCACCGAGATGCCCGCGAAGCACAGCAGATTGACCGCGTAGTCGACCAGCGAACGCGGCCGGCGCGCCGCCCACAGACCGGCCGGCAAGGCGATCGCGGTCGAGAGCAGCAGCGAGGCCCCCATCAGCAACGCGGTGTCGCCGAGCCTCGGCCACAAGATCTCCAGCACCGGTTTGGAGAACAGCCGCGAATAGCCGAACTCGCCGGTCAGGGCCGAGGCCGCCCAAGCGCCGTAGCGCGCCCACAGCGGCCGGTCGAGGCCATAGAGCGCGCGCAGCCGCTCGACATCCTCGCGCTTCATGGTGGGATCGCCGCCGAGCATCAGGTCGACCGGATCGCCCGGCATCAGCCCGATCAGCAGATACACGACGGCGCTCATCGCCAGCAGCACGAGCAGGGTCTCGGCGAGTCGGCCGGCGAGGTAGCGGGTCATGGCCCCACTATACAGACCCTTGTCCGATCAACACCCCCCACCCCGGCGCGCACCCCGGACAACGCCGGACAAGGGCCGATTCGGCCGGACAAGCGATCCCCGACGCCGAACACGGTCCGGACAAGGCCCGAAACCGCCGGACAAACCCCCGGGATCGCCGGACAGCGCCCGGACATGGGGGCCGGGAGCATCGGACAGGGTTTGTGTATTTTCGGACGGAATCCGGAAACGGCAGGCATCCGACGTGGATGGCCCGACGGCGCGCGACGGCGGAAGGAGAGGCAGGCACGGATGGCTTGATATGATATGTATAGAGGTATCTCCTCCCTCTCGCGCGTCGGAGTGGCGGCTGTTACGATGAAATGGTAAATCTAGAATATAATGACTAATGAAAATTATATTGTCAATAGATTGACGCCGGGACGATCCGCCAAGGTGGCGTCTGGCCGATGACGCCAGTCGTCGGCGCGACCGTGTGGGCGTTCGATCCCGGCGCCATGTTCCCGACATCGGGGATGTTTCGGACGGGACTCGCCGCCTGCGCCGGGATTTCGTCGACCAGCGCGCGTTCGACAATTCGCGCATGAACAACCTGCTGCCTGGCTTGATCGACCCCGCAGGATGGTCGAAGCTGACATGGTTGTATCGGTGGCTTTCGCGGTGATCGGGCAATCCACCAGGCAAGGAGCGTTCGTGGCCGGTCCAGACATCTTCGTTTCCTACAAGTCCGAGGAGCGCGGCCGGGTCCAGCTGTTGGTTGCCGCTCTGCGCGCCCTGCGGCTCGTTGTCTTCTGGGATGCGGACATCGATGCGGGGGACAACTGGCGACAAGTGCTGGAGACGAATCTCGCAAGTGCTTCGGTCGTGATTGTCGTGTGGTCGCGAGAAGCGGTTGGCTCGGAGTTCGTCCACGACGAAGCGGATCGGGGGCAGGGACGCCAGGTTCTGATTTAGGTTCGAATCGATCCAGTGGATCCGCCGCTGGGCTTCAACGCGCGTCAAACCGTTGACCTCGCTGGATGGCTGGCAACCGGTGGGCCACTGCCGCAAACGCTGTTGAGGGCGATCCATCGACTGGTCGGCTCGACCAGGACGGCAGACGCGATTATAGGCAGCGCGCCACGAGAAGAGCCCGCCGCGACGGTTCAGATCGCGGACGGTCGCTACGAGCTTGCCGCGTCGCCTCCGGAAGAATCCGAACGTGCCGACATCGACAATATAACCTGGCACGGCCAGGTGCTTCGCCGGATCGCCCGCCTGCGCGGCGCGATGAATCAGATCGACAATACTCACAGACCACTGGCCGAGGAGTTCGGCGACTTCGCCATGTTCGTTGGCGACGATCTCGCCACGCTCAACATCGCAGCGACTTGCTCGGCGCTCGGCGCGCTCGACGAGCATGTGCGGGTGTTCGACGTTTATCGCGGTGGCTCCGGTACGCTGACCGATCCGCTCGAGCCGGCGTTGGTCGTCGGTTTGCGCGCCCTGGTGAACGACGCCACCACGTTGATTGGTGGGTTCGAGAAAGGCCGCTTGTACCTGACGCGCGCGCGGGAATTGCGGGCACTCGACGTGCCGCCAGCCGCGTCGGCCCGTGCGGCCGCGTCGGTGTTGCGCTCGATGCACGATCGGGCGGATTTGCTTGGCGACCGGTTCAAGAAGCTGGTTGGCGCGCTGCTGCGTGGGCTGGACGATGCGCAAGCGTCTTCGGGCGCGCTGTTAACGGGCGCGACGATGACCGCTATCAACGCGCTGATCGCGTTCGGCAGAAAGGTCGGCCCCGGCCTCGTTGCACCGGCAGCGACGGTTGCGGTACTCGATGCGGTGTTCAAGGTGTCGGGCGATCCGAACTGGGAATTGGCGAACCGTACGGCGCGATATTTACTCGATTACATTGGCAATATCGGCGCCTTTGCCTCGCATCACGACCACCTTCGGACCTGGCTGGAAACCATAGTGGAGCGTATTCGTGAGCGCGAAACCGGAGCGGGAGCATCAAGTACGGCGGACGACCAGGCAAGGCCCGCGTCGCTGTCGGCCGATTTGGGCGGCGGTGGCGGCGTCCTCCCGGATTTGACCCCCGCCCCCTACGTCATTGGCAAACCCCACCGCGACCGGCTGAAGATCGGCATCGACGGCCCCGACATGATGTTCATCCCGCCGCGCTCGTTCCTGCTCGACAACCCGGAGACGGCGGCAGCGGGGAAGCAAATCGAGGCGTTGCTTGCGAATCTGAAAACACCGCCCGAGGCGTCGATCCGGGACGGCTACCTGATCGGACGCTATCCGGTCACGGTCGGGGAGTTCGCGGCTTTCGCGACGGACGCTAAATACAAGGCGAAGGGCGATTGGGAGCACGTGCCTTTTCAGTCGGAGAACCGGGACCGCCATCCCGTCGTGAACGTGTCGTGGGAGGATGCGCGGCGCTACGTGGCCTGGCTCGGCGAGCAGACTGGCGGCAAAGATTATCGTCTGCCACACGAGGCGGAGTGGGAGTACGCTTGCAGGGCGGGCACGACGACGGATCAGTATTGGGGCGTCAAATGGCGTGGTGGGGCGAAGCATGCCCTGACGAGGGAGAGTTCGGGTGGAAAGGGGACGCGTCCGGTCGAAGAGCGTCTGCCCAATCAGTGGGGCTTGCACGATATGCTGGGCAATGTCTGGGAATGGATGCAGGACGAATACGAGGAGCGAGGCCTGAGTCGCGTCCTCCGCGGCGGCTCCTGGGACAGCGACGCCGGGAGCGCCCGCGCCGGCTACCGCAGCAGGGGCGACGCCGGGGACCGCGGCAGCATTGTGGGCTTCCGTCTGGCTCGAACTCTTTTTTAGTCTTGCATCTTTACCTCGTTACCTCTTGGGGGTTCCCCAAGGGGGCTTGCCCCATAGGCGCTAGGATAGCTGGATCTGAGCCTTCAAATTCCCTTCCCCCGCTGGCGGGGGAAGCAACCGTAAGATGGGGTGTGGGGTCATTCGGTGTTTTCGTGTTTTCCCTGGCACCTCCCGTGGGCATCGCTGGTTGCCTGTCGA
>CAMDVZ010000414.1 GCA_945878895.1 Caenispirillum bisanense
GGCATCCGCGTCAGCGATGTCCAGATGAAGACGCTCGACCTTCGCGGCGACGCCTTCCATCCGGAATGGAACTACGCCATCGTCCCGCGCAAGAGCGATAAATCGTAGCTGTTATCCTGGCGACTGTCCTAACGCCATAAGAGCCAAATTCATACCTTCCCTCGCCAACGGCGGGGGAAGGTATGGGGACAGCGCGTTGAAACCGGAAAATTGTGGGTGCGATAGCGAAGACGGGAAGAGAGAACGGCAACGGGACCGGTGACGACGGCGCTACGCCTCACACGTCGAAGAACACCGTTTCCCTGTCGCCCTGCATGCGGATGTCGAAGCGGTAGACGATGCCGGTTTGCGTCGTCTCGCGGCGCGCGACCAGGGTGTCGCGGCGCTCGGCTGGCACGCCCGACAGGACCGGATCGGCGGCGTTGGCGGCGGCCTCGTCGTCGAAATAGAGGCGCGTGTAGACGTGCGCCAGCAGGCCGCGCATGAACACGATGACGTTGAGGTAGGGCGCCTCGCCGGCCGACACGCGGCCGGGCTTGATGGTGTCGAACACGAAGCGCTGCTGAGGATCGGTGCCGGTGCCGAAGCGGCCGAAACCGGTGAAGCCCGCGTTCGACCCGCGCGGATCGGCGGGGTGGGCGTAGCGGCCCAGCGAGTCGGCCTGCCAGAGTTCGATCATCGCGTCGCCGACGACGGCACCGGCGCCATCGAACACGCGGCCCTCGACGCGGATGCGTTCGCCCCCGGTGTCGGCGCGCGCCATGGTGCCGTCGGCGATGCTGGCGAGGTCGTAGCCGTACTGCCGGGGCGTCAGACCATAAGCGAAGTACGGGCCGACCGTCTGCGAGGGAGTCTGTCGCAACGCCATGCTCAGGACTCCATCGGCGTGGCGTGGCGCCCGCGCAGCACGAAATCGAAATCGTAGCCCAGCGCGAAGGCGGGCTCGGTGCGGTCGATCGAGAATTTCGCCACCAGCAGGTCGCGGCAATCCGCCGGCACGCCGAGGAAAATCGGATCGAGCGCCAGCAGCGGATCGCCGGGAAAGTAGATCTGGGTCACCAGCCGGGTCGCGAAGCTCGGCCCGAACAGCGAGAAATGGATGTGCGCGGGCCGCCAGCCATTGTGGTGGTTGGGCCACGGATAGGCGCCGGGCTTGATGGTGCGGAAAGCGTAGCGGCCATCGGCGTCGGTCACGCAACGGCCGCCGCCGAAGAAATTGGGATCGAGCGGCGCGTCGTGCTGGTCGGCGCCATGGACATAGCGACCCGCGGCGTTGGATTGCCAGATCTCGATCAGCGCGTTGGGCACCGGCCTGCCGTCGTCGCCCAGCACGCGGCCGCCGACCACGATGCGCTCGCCCAGCGGCTCGCCGTTCCTGCGGCCGTTGCGCGTGAGATCGGCGTCGTGGCCCGTCACGCATTCGGCGCCATGAACCGGCCCGGTGACTTCCGACAGCGATTGCTTCAGCGGCAGCGGCTTTTTCGTGGGTCCCCGCAACAGGGTCGACTTGTAGTCGGGATGGATCAGGGGCGGTTGCGAACTCCAGTCGCGCGCGCCGTAGGTTTCGGTCATCTCGTCTCTCCCCCGCGCCGGATCAGAACGGCAAGCCGACATAGTTCTCGGCCAGCGCCGTCGAGGCCGCTTTCGAGCCCACGATATACTCCAGTTCGGCGAGCTGGATGCGGCGCTCGAAGCTGGCCGGATCGTGCAGGCGGTGCATCAGCGTGGTCAGCCACCACGAGAAGCGCTCGGCCTTCCACACCCGCGAAAGACACGTCGCCGAGTAGCTCTCGACCAGGTCGCCGCGTCCCTGCTTGAACCACGCGACCAGTGCCCGCGACAGCACGCGCACGTCGGCGACGGCGAGATTGAGGCCCTTGGCGCCGGTCGGCGGCACGATGTGGGCGGCGTCGCCGGCCAGCATCAGACGTCCGAACCGCATCGGCTCGGCGACGAAACTGCGCAACGGCGCCACGCTCTTCTCGATCGAGGGACCGGTCTGCATGGTGGCGGCGACCTCCGGTCCGAAACGGATTTTCAGCTCCTCCCAGATCCGGTCGTCGGACCAGTCCTCGATGTTCTCCCCGACGCTCGACTGGAAATAGTAACGGCTGCGGGTCGCCGACCGCATGCTGGCGAGCGCGAAACCCCGGTCGTGCGCGGAATAGATCAGCTCGTCGCGGGCGGGCGGCACGTCCGCGAGGATGCCGAGCCAGGCGAAGGGGTAGGCGCGCTCGTAGGTCTTCAGCACCGCCGCCGGAATCGTGGCGCGGCTGACGCCGTGGAAGCCATCGCAACCGGCAACGAAATCGCAGCGAAGCGCGTCGTCCACGCCGTCTTTGCGATAGCGGACCAACGGCGCGTCGCCCTCGATTCCCTCGATGGCGATGTCCTCGGCCTCGTGGATCACCGCCCCGCCGGCCCGGTCGCGCGCGTCGCCGAGGTCCTTCTGGATTTCGGTCTGGCCGTACACGGTGACGCGCTTGCCGGTCAGGGCATGGAAATCGATCCGGTGCAGCGCGCCGCCGAAATACAGCTGCGTGCCGTCGTGCACGAGGCCTTCGCGGCGCAGGCGGTCTCCCAGCCCGACCTCGGTCAGCAACTCGACGGTACCCTGTTCGAGCACGCCGGCCCGGATGCGCGCTTCGACGTAGTTGCGCGATCGCTGTTCGAGCACGACGCTGTCGATGCCCTGCAAATGCAGCAGATGGGACAGCAGAAGTCCCGACGGTCCGCCGCCGACGATGGCGACCTGGGTGCGCATGCCGATGTTCCGTTCGCTGGTTGTCGATTCCGCCGCAACCTGTCGACAATTGGCATGCCGATCAAGCGCCGCCCATGCGCGGGTCACCGGGCAGCGTTCCCGATCGCGGTCTGTGCGAACAGCGCCGGCCGCTCTATTGTCCGCGCCGCGCGGCCAGTGATCGGCCGGGGAGGAATTCGCGATGAAACTGGTGTTTTTCAACGACTACACGATGGGCGTGCTCAAGGGCGACCGGGTGGTCGACGTGTCGGGCGTGGTCAAGGACATCCCGCATGTCGGGCCGGGCGACCTGATGAACGGGCTGATCGCGCGTTTCGACGCGTACCGGTCGAAACTGGAAGCCGCGGTGGCGGCTTCCGAGGGCGTGCCGGTGGCGGGCGTCAAGCTGCGCTCGCCGTTGCCGCGGCCGGGCAACATCGACTGCATGGCGGTCAACTACATGGAGGACGGCACCCTGCCGGCCGCCGCGCCGATCAACGCCTTCCACAAGGCGGCCAACTGCGTCATCGGACCGGGCGACCAGATGGTGCTGCCCGACGTGCCCGCGACCATCTTCGAGGGCGAGGCCGAACTGGCGCTGGTGATCGGCAAGCGCGCCAGCAACGTCGCCGCCGCCGACGCGATGGGCTACGTGTTCGGCTACGTGAATTTCATCGACGGTTCCGCGCGTGGTCTGCCGCCCGCCAACAACGTCTTCTTCCAGATGAAGTCGCGCGCCACCTTCGCGCCGATGGGACCGTATCTGGTCACCGCCGACGAGGTGCCCAACCCGCAGAAGCTCCAGGTCCGCCTGTGGAACAACGGCACGTTGATGCAGAACTTCAATACCGACGACATGGCGCACAACATCCCGCGCTGCATCGAGTGGGCGAGCTCGATCCATACGCTGGAGCCCGGCGACGTCATCGCGACGGGCACCAACCACCGCGGCCTCAATCCCTTCATGGACGGCGACACCATCGAGCTGGAGTGCGAGGGCATGGGCCGGCTCAAGTTCGGCATCCGCGACGACCTCAAGCGCACCTGGGCGCGCGAGACGCGCCTGCAACGCCAGCAGGCCGGCCACGCGACGCCGACGCCGCAGCTGACCGGCAAGTACGCAACCAAGGCCTGATCGACGGAACGCCGGTTCCGCCGCGGGACTCGCGCCTGGCGCGCCTGGGCGATTTCTTCCCTTCTCCCCGCGGAGGCGGGGAGAAGGTGCCCGAAGGGCGGATGAGGGGCTTCGCGACCTTGCGGCGATCTCGTCGACTCTCGTGAGGGGCGTGCCGTTTTCAGCGCCGCGAAGCCCCTCATCCGGCGCTGCGCGCCACCGTCTCCCCGCCTTCGCGCTAGTACGACTGAGTCAGAAAGTCGC
>CAMDVZ010000415.1 GCA_945878895.1 Caenispirillum bisanense
GTTTCGACCGCGACGATGTCGCCAGGCCGAGAAACACCAGCGCGGCCTGGTTGAAACGCAGCATGTCGGCGTCGTCGAGCCGGCCGACGCGCTTGCCGAGTTTCGACTTCGGGACCGTCGTGATCTTGTCGACCATCAGGGAGCAAGCAGCGCGCAGGCCGTTGCGCGCGTTGGGAACGACGCGCTGGCGGAAGAGCGGTGCTTCCGTCGTGTTGGTCGTGAACGCGCAGACCGTGACCGAATCCGTTGCGTCGAAGGCATCGTCCTGGACGACGAGGACGGGGCGTGGTTTGCCGGCGTAGGCTCCCGCGCTGGAGACCGTCCAGACGTCGCCCCGCCTCAACCGTCGAGCCCGACAGAGATGGCGTCGATGAATGCCTGGTCGTCGCGTTCGCGGGCGTCGGTCGCGACAGCCAGCGACTGGCGGTGGGCTTCGGCCCGGAAACCGGGCGCGCGCACGTCGGGGACCCAGATCTGGATCGGGCGCAAACCCTGGGCGCGCAGGCGCTCGCGATGTTCGCGGACCTTGACGCGCGAGGATTTGGATACTGGCTTGCTCGCCATGGCGAGGCGCCTCCGGGTGGTTACATGTAACATACCGCAAGGCGTTACCGCGGACCAGCGCATTGCTCGCCCGCTACCGCCATCCGTCTGCCGGTTGACTACCGCCCCCGCATGGTGTTCAAGCACGCCGCAAGCCGCCGGGTTCCGCCCGGCGGTCTCGTTCTTTTGGCATTTGGCTTTTGGCATTTGGCGAACGCGGCACCCCTGGAGGCCGGTTCGTCGAACAGCCGGTGGATTTCGGTCCGCCGGACCCCGCGCCGCGAGGCGCTTTTGCACTGGAGAAGCGGACAATGTCCGACATCGTAACCATCGCCGCGACCAGGCGGGACCGGGCCGGTAAAGGGGTCGCCCGGGCCACGCGTCGCGCCGGCCTCGTTCCGGCCGTCATCTATGGCGACAAGCAGACCCCCGTCGGCATCGCCGTCGAGCCCAAGGAACTGGTGCGCATGATGCACCGCCCGGGTTTCCTGACCCATCGCCTGACGCTCGACGTCGAAGGCACGAAGTACGACGTGCTGCCGCGCGACGTGCAGCTCGACGTCGTCACCGACCGGCCGCTGCATTTCGACTTCCTGCGTCTGGGGCCGAACTCGATCATCACGGTCGACGTGCCGCTGCATTTCCGCAACGATGTCGCCTCGCCCGGCATCAAGCGCGGCGGCGTGCTCAACATCGTGCGCCACGAGATCACGGTGCGCACCCGCGCCGACCACATCCCGGCCTCCTTCGAGCTCGATCTGACGGGTCTGGAGATCGGCGACACCATCCATCTGTCGGCCATCGTGCTGCCCGAGGGCGTGCGCGTGGTGAGCCGCGAGAAGGACGCCACGATCGCCTCCATCGCGCCGCCGACCACGGTGGCTGCCGAAGCGACGGCCACGTCCGCCGCCGGTGGCACCGCGGCGACCGCGACGGCGACGTCGGCGGCGCCCGGCAAGGCAGCAGCGGCCGGCGGCAAGGCCGCCGGTGGCAAGGCAGCGGCCGGCAAGGCCGCGGCGACCCCCGGCAAGGCCGCCGGCGGCAAGAAGTAAGCGGTGGCCGGGCAGGGTTCCGGCCTTCTGCTGCTGGTCGGGCTGGGCAATCCCGGCTCGAAATACGCCGGCAATCGCCACAACGTGGGCTTCATGGCGGTGGACGCAATCGTCCGCCGCCATGGCTTTTCCGGCTGGCGCAAGCGTTTGAAGGGCGAGACGGCCGAAGGCACGCTGGGCGACACGCGCGTTCTGGCGCTGAAGCCGCACACCTTCATGAACCATAGCGGTCATTCGGTCGGCGAGGCGGTGCGCTTCCTCAAGATCGGGCTCGAGAACGTCGTGGTGTTCCACGACGAGCTCGACCTGATGCCGGGCCGCATCCGCGCCAAGCGCGGCGGTGGCGCCGGCGGCCACAACGGCCTGCGCGACATCGACGCCCATGTCGGCAAGGAGTATCGCCGGGTCCGCGTCGGCATCGGCCATCCCGGCCACAAGGACGCGGTGCTGCACTACGTGCTGGCCGATTTCGCGAAAATCGAGCGCGAGGGCTGGCTGCCCGCCATGCTGGACGCGATCGCCGTCGAGGCACCGCTGCTGACCGGCGGTCGCTCCATCGACGACGAGAAATTCATGAGCCGCGTGGCCCATCTCGTGAAGCCGGCCCTGCCGGAACCGGGATTCACCGGCCGGATAGAAGGCTTGGGATAGCACCATGGGTTTCAATTGCGGCATCGTCGGACTGCCCAACGTCGGCAAGTCCACGCTCTTCAACGCCCTCACCGCCACCCAGGCGGCGCAGGCCGCGAACTATCCGTTCTGCACCATCGAGCCCAATGTCGGGCGGGTCGCGGTGCCCGATCCGAGGCTGGAGATTCTCTCGGCCATCGCGGGCTCGGCCAAGATCATCCCGACCCAGCTCGAATTCGTCGACATCGCGGGTCTGGTGAAGGGCGCCAGCCGGGGCGAGGGGCTGGGCAACCAGTTCCTCGGCAACATCCGCGAGGTCGACGCCATCGCCCAGGTGCTGCGCTGTTTCGAGGACGAGGACATCACCCACGTCCAGGGCGGCATCGATCCGGTGCGCGACGCCGAGATCATCGAGACCGAGCTGATGCTGGCGGATCTCGACAGCGTCGAGAAGCGCCTGCCCAACCTGCAGAAGCGGGCCAAGATCGGCGACAAGGAAGCCGCCACCGAGGCCGCCATCATGGAACGGATCGTGGCCTCGCTGCAGGCCGGCAGGCCGGCCCGCACCGTCGAGCTGTCGGCCGACGAGCGCGCCGTGGTGCGCCGCATGCAGCTGTTGACCGCCAAGCCGCAGATGTTCGTGCTCAACGTCGAGGAAGGCTCGGCCGCCACCGGCAACGCGATCAGCGCCAGGGCGGCCGCCTACGCGAAATCGGTCGGCTCGCCATACGTCGTGATCTCGGCCGCCATCGAGGCCGAAGTGGCACAGTTGCCGGCCGACGACCAGGTCGATTACCTCCAGTCCCTCGGTCTCGTGGATACCGGCCTGACGCGCGTCATCGCCGCCGGCTACGACCTGCTCGAACTGGTGACGTTCTTCACGGTCGGTCCCAAGGAAACCCATGCCTGGACCTTGCGCCGCGGTGGCCGCGCGCCGCAGGCCGCGGGCGCCATCCACACCGATTTTGAGAAGGGCTTCATCCGCGCCGAGACCATCGGCTACGACGACTACGTCGCCTGCAAGGGTGAGCAGGGCGCCAAGGATGCCGGCAAGTTCCGCCTCGAGGGCAAGGACTACGTGACCCAGGACGGCGACGTCTTCCACTTCCGCTTCAACGTGTGAGGCCGGCGGCTTCAACGTCCGAGGCGGCGGTTGGTTTCGGCGGACCGACGTCCGTGCGTCGATCCAGAACTCATACCTTCCCCTGCCAACGGCGGGGTAAGGTGCCCGAAGGGCGGATGGGGGTGGGTCGCTGAACACGCAAGTCGCGCGAAATTTTGGGCGTCGCCGATACGACCGCGCGAAGCGCAATCCCTTCCTGACGATCGACGCGCGCTGCGGCAAGAAAATGGTTGCGCTTCGCGCCACTGGATCGCCGACGCTTGCGCCTTTACGCGCGGTGCTCGTTGCACCACCCACCCCATCCGCCCTTCGGGAACCGTCCCCCGCCGTTGGCGAGAGAAGGTATGAATTTTATCGGACTGCGTGCGGTGTGCCGTTCGAGGCAACGTCCGCTCCCGCTCAAGCCCTGAACCGCGCGTCGCGCCAGGCGATGGCGGCTTTCACGCCGTGTTCCTTGCGGATGCGGGCGAACTCCGCCTTTTCGGGGCCGCCGCCGGCGTTGAGGACGACGTCGATGTCGAGCGCCAGATCGAGCGCGTTGCTGAAGCCCATCGCCTCGTAGCTGCGGGTGATGGCGCGCTTGGTCAGGCGCACGGAACGTTCGGACGCCTGGGCCATCGAGCGCGCGATGGCGAGCGCCTTCGCCATCGCCTGGTCGGCGGCCACGACATGGTTGACGATGCCCATGCGCAGCGCGTCGGCGGCGTCGAGGCGGTCCTCCCCGGTCAGCACTCTTTCCTTGGCCTGCTTGGGTCCGACCACCC
>CAMDVZ010000416.1 GCA_945878895.1 Caenispirillum bisanense
GGTCGAACACCAGGCCCCGGTCGGCGAGGCCCAGCATGTCGCGGACCTGCGCGGCATCGACGACGCCGCCGCCATGGGCAATCGCCTGGTCGAGCAGGCTGAGCCCGTCGCGCACCGAGCCGTCGGCGGCGCGCGCCACCAGGCGCAGCGCCTCGGGCGAGATCTCGACCTTTTCCCGTTCGGCGATGGTGGCGAAATGGGCCACCAGCCGTTCGACGGGCACCCGCCGCAGATCGAAGCGCTGGCAGCGCGACAACACCGTCACCGGCACCTTGCGGATCTCGGTGGTGGCGAACACGAACTTCACGTACGGCGGCGGCTCCTCCAGCGTCTTGAGCAGCGCGTTGAAGGCGCCGGGCGAGAGCATGTGGACTTCGTCGATGATGTAGACCTTGTAGCGCGCCGCGACTGGCCGGTAGCGCACGCCCTCGATCAGCTCGCGGATGTCGTCGACGCCGGTGCGGGTGGCGGCGTCCATCTCCATCACGTCGACGTGGCGGTCCTCGGCGATGGCGACGCAATTGCCGCAGGCGCCGCAGGGATCCATCGTGGGCCCGCCCTGGCCGTCGGCGCCGATGCAATTGAGCGCCTTAGCGACGATGCGGGCGGTGGTGGTCTTGCCGACACCGCGCACGCCGGTCAGCATGAAAGCGTGCGCCAGGCGACCCGCTTCGAGCGCGTTGCGCAGGGTGCGCACCATCGCTTCCTGGCCGATCAGCGTGGAGAAGTCGGAGGGCCGGTATTTGCGGGCGAGCACCCGATAGGGTGAACCATCGCCGGCTTCGGGACTATCGGCCATCGGCGCCTCGCGGGCGGTGCGCGTGTCGCGCTGCGTGCCCCGCCTCGTCGGCAAGGGCGGGGTGGGAGACCGGACACGACCCGCAGCGAATTCGTTACGGCTGCTTCCTTCCGGATCTGACCGGGTTGGCGAAGACTACGTCCGCGCCGGCCTCCCGTCCGCCTTATAGCAGGACTCGCGCCCGGACTCGCAAGCGGCGAATCGGTCGCGCCGGGCGCCGCAGGCGTGGCAGAATGGCGCCGCCGAAGCCGGAGGATGTCATGACGCTGGACGAGCTGGTCGAGATCTACGAACGCCGCGCGGCGCGGCCCTACGGGCTGGAGGGCGTGTCGCAGCTCGAACACGCCCTGCAAACCGCCACCATTGCCCAGGACGCGGGTCAGCCCGATACGCTGGTCGTCGCAGCATTGCTGCACGATGTCGGCCACATGGTGCACGGCCTCGGCGAAAACCCTGCCGGTACCGGCGTCGACGACCGCCACGAGGCGCTGGGAGCGGCGGCGCTGGTCGGCCTGTTTCCGGATTCCGTCTGCGAACCGATCCGCCTGCACGTCGCGGCCAAACGCTACCTCGTGGCCAGCGACCCGCTCTATCACGCCCGGCTGTCGAAAGACTCGATCGTCAGCCTCGCCGTCCAGGGTGGACCGATGAGCAACGTTGATATGAATACATTCAGCGCCGAAACATGGTTCCAGCATGCCCTTTCGCTTCGAAAATTCGACGAAGAAGCCAAGATTCCCAATGCCTTGACGCCTTCGTTCCGCGATTTCCTGCCACTGCTCGAGGCCTGCCGGCTATCGCGATGACGCGATCGTTGTCGCCATCGGCTTGTCGGCCGGCGGTCGATCCGATAACCAGACCGCAGGGGATCGTTGGGGGGTTCAGGATGCGCAAGCGCTCGGCCATGTCGCGGCACCTTGCCGCGCTGACGATGATGTCGTGTGTCGCGGTGGCCGTGCCCGCCGCTGCCGAACGGCCGTTCGACGACACCTTAGTCGCCCAGGCTCCCAGACCCGCCGCCCGGCCGGCGCCCGCCGCGCGGCCGGTCGCTGCCCGACCCGCGTTCCGTCCCGCCGCCGCGCCGCGCCAGGCCTACGTGCCGCCGCCGCCGGTGATCGACGTCGACCCGACGGCGCAAATTCCGTCCGACGTGCCGACCGTGCTCGATGGTTCCGACGTCGAACGCTACCAGCGCATCGTGACGGCCCAGACGAGCGGCGACTGGGCCGGCGCCGATCGCGACATCGCGGCGCTGCGCGACAAGACGTTGCTCGGCTACATGCTGGCCCAGCGCTACCTGTCGGCCTCGCACCAGACCAGCTTCGAGCAGCTGGCGACCTGGTTGCGCGACTACAACGACCACCCCGACGCGCCGGCCGTCTATCGCGCCGCCCAGGCCAGGCGCGGCGCCGGCGGTGGCGACCTGACTCCGTCGAGCTTCGTCGCCAACGCTCCCAACGGCCGCGCCATCGCGCCCGACGCGCGCACGCTCGGCGGCGATTCGGTGGCTGCCGCCTCGATCCGTTCCCGCCTGCAGCGCATGCTGGAGGATCGCGGATTCTCCGCGGCGCGCTCCTTGCTGGACCAACCGGCGACCAGACAGGCCCTGTCCGGCGAGGAGCTCCAGCGCCTGCGCGGCGAGATCGCGACGCGCCAGCTGCAAAGCGGTGGTGCCGACCAACCGGTCGGCCACGACATGGGCGAGCGACCCAGCGCGGCCTTCTCGGCCGGTCTCGCGGCCTGGCGGCGCGGCGACCATGCAGGGGCGGCGAAGCGGTTCGAGGCGGTGGCGGAAACCGCGGGCGACCAGGCCTACTCCTCGCAAATCGCCGCCGGTGCCTTCTGGGCCGCCCGCGCCAACCTGCTGGCGGGCAACCCCGAGCGCTTCTCGTTGTGGCTGCGCAAGGCCGCGATCTACGACCGGACCTTCCACGGTCTGCTGGCGCTGCGTACGCTGGGCGTCGAATTGAAGCCGCAGTGGAAGGCCGCCGAGCTCGACCGCTCGCGCCGTTCGATCCTGCGCGACGACAGATCGACGCGCCGCGGGCTCGCCCTCTTGCAACTGAAGGCGCTGAGCAACGCCGAGGCCGAGTTCTTCGGTGCTTCCGTCGACGCCGAGCCGAAGCTCGTCGAGGCCGTCCTGGCGCTGGCGGAAACCGCGCGCCTGCCCGGTCTCGCCTTGCGCGTCGGCAACGCCGCGCGCGAGCGGCCCGAACGGTTCGAAGGCCTCGACAACGCGCTCTATCCGATCCCGCCGTGGACGCCGCGCGAGGGATTCACGGTGGACCGCGCGCTGGTGTTTGCGGTCATGCGCCAGGAGTCGGCCTTCAATCCGCGCGCCCGCTCGTGGGCCGGCGCACAAGGACTGATGCAGCTGATGCCCGGCACCGCGCGGTCGGTCGAGCGGCAGAGCTTCCCCGACCGGGCCGGCACCAGCACCTACGACACCGGCCACAACATCTCGCTGGGACAGTCCTATTTGCGGAGCCTGCTGGGCGACTACAACAACCACCTGCTGCACGCCGTGCCGGCCTACAACGCCGGGCCCGGCAACGTGAACAAGTGGCTGGGCACCCCCGACGCCGGCGACCCGCTGCTGTTCATCGCCTCGATCCCGTTCAACGAGACGCGCGGCTACGTCGAGGGCGTGATGTCCAACTACTGGATCTACCGCCTGCGGCTGGGCCAGAGCGTCCCCTCGCTCGACCAGCTGGCGCAACACCAGTGGCCGATCCACGCCGCCCAGGACGGTCGCCGCTGACGCGCGATCAGCGGCCCTTGAACCTCGGCTTGCGCTTTTCGCGGAACGCCGAGGTTCCCTCGACGTAGTCCTCGGTCAGGCTGGTCAGGACGTTCTGGTCGGCGTCCATGTGGCTGGCCAGATCGTCGTGGGCGTAGGCAAGACGGTTGACCGTGGTCTTCGTCATGCGCACCGGAATCGGCGGTTGCGCCGCGATCCGCGCTGCGAAAGCCAGTGCTTCGTCCAGCGCCTTGCCATCGTCGACGACGTTCTCGACCAGACCCCAGTCGAGCGCCTCGGCGGCGCCAACGCGGTCGGAGGCGAGGATCACGGCCTGTTTGGTGCGCGCCGGACCAATCAGCGCCAGCAGACGCGGGATCGACCCCCAGCTCATGTTCATGCCGAGCTCGATCTCGGGAATCCGGAAATGTGCCGAGCGGCCGCAGAAGCGAAAATCGAGCGCCACCGCGAGCGCGGCACCGCCGCCGATGCAGTGCCCCTCGATGGCCGCGATCGTGACCTGCTCCATCTCCTGCCACGCGCGGCACATCTT
>CAMDVZ010000417.1 GCA_945878895.1 Caenispirillum bisanense
AACCACCCCCTTCCGCCCTTCGGGCACCCTCCCCCGCCTCAGGGCCGCTAGCGGCCTGGGGGGGAAGGGAAGAAGTTGCCGCGCCACAGCGTCTTCTCGGCGGCGACGAGATGTGCAGATTTCCCGGCGCGGAGGTGGGGAGAACGGAAGAACACATGCTGCCGCCACGACCACTCGCTTCTGTCCGGTCTTCTCCGGGAGAAAAAAGTAACGCCACGAGGCAGGCGAGGGGCGTTCGTCGGGCTGGAGCGTCTTCCGGGAGCGCGTGGATGCCGTAGTCCGTCCGTGGTGGGAGCATGCGACCTCGACGCGCTCGCTTCGCCGCCCGCGAACCGTCCCCATCCGATCGGGCCTTGCCGTGCCGGACCGCGCATGGTCAGCGCCCGGCCGGCGTTGTATAGGGTCGCCTCCCGCCCGACCCGGGGCCGACTGGTACGCACGTAGCCTCGATGACCGACACACTCATTCTCGCCCTCGCGCAGCTCAATCCGATCGTCGGTGACGTCGATGGCAACCTTGCCAGGGTCAGGGCCGCGCGCGCCGAAGCCGCCCGCCAGGGCGCCGACGCGGTCGTCTTCTCCGAACTCGTCCTGTCGGGCTATCCGCCCGAGGATCTGGTCCGCAAGCCCGCTTTCCAGCGCCGCCTGCACGCGGCCGTCGAGACGCTGCGGGCGGAGACCGCCGATGGCGGTCCAGCACTCTTCCTGACCACGCCGTGGCGCGAGGGCGACAAGCTGCACAACGCGGTGCTGCTGCTCGATCGCGGCGAGATCGCGGGCAAGCGCTTCAAGGTCGACCTGCCCAACTACGGCGTGTTCGACGAGAAGCGCGTGTTCGACGCGGGGCCGATGCCGGGTCCGCTGGTGTTTCGCGGCGTGCGCATCGGCGTGCCGATCTGCGAGGACATCTGGACCCCCGACGTGGTGGAGTGCATCGCCGAAACCGGCGGCGAGATCATCCTCGTGCCCAACGGGTCGCCGTTCGAGGTCGACAAGCCGGAACGGCGCCTGCAGCTCGCCGTCGCGCGCGTGGTCGAAAGCGGCTTGCCGCTGGTTTACGTCAACCAGGTCGGCGGCCAGGACGAGCTGGTGTTCGATGGCGGTTCCTTCGTGATCGGGGCCGATCGCACGATGCGCGTCGTCATGCCCGGTTTCCGCGAAGCCATCGCGATCACGCGCTGGAGCCGGGGCGCGGATGGCAAATGGGATTGCGCGCCGGGCGAGATCGCGCACGCGCCCGGCAGGCTCGAAACCATCTACGACGCCATGGTGCTTGGCCTGCGCGACTACGTGAACAAGAACCAGTTTCCGGGCGTGGTCATTGGCCTCTCCGGCGGCATCGATTCGGCGATCACCGCGGCGGTCGCGGCCGACGCGCTGGGTTCCGATCGCGTGCGCACCGTGATGATGCCCTCGCCCTACACCAGCCAGGACAGCCTCGACGACGCCCGCCAGTGCGCCGACATGCTGGGCATCCGCTACGACATCGTGTCGATCGAGCCCGCCATGAAGGCGTTCAAGACGATGCTGGCGCCGATGTTCGCGGGCCGCAATTCCGACACCACCGAGGAGAACGTGCAGGCCCGCGCCCGCGGCGTGACGCTGATGGCGATCTCCAACAAGTTCGGCGGCATGGTCGTCACGACCGGCAACAAGTCCGAGATGGCGGTCGGCTATTCGACCCTCTACGGCGACATGTGCGGCGGCTACAACGCGCTCAAGGACGTCTACAAGACGACCGTGTTCGAGCTCTGCCACTGGCGCAACCAGCACCATCCCCAGGGCGCGCTGGGGCCGAAGGGCCGCGTGATCCCCGAACGCATCATCACCAAGCCGCCCTCGGCCGAGCTGAAGCCCGACCAGAAGGACCAGGACACGCTGCCGCCCTACGACCTGCTCGACCGCATCCTCGAAGGCCTGATCGAGCGCGATCTCGGCACCGAGGAGCTGGTCGCCGAGGGCAACGATCCCGCCATCGTGCAGCGCGTCTGGCGCATGCTGGAACTGGCCGAGTACAAGCGCCGCCAGGCGCCGCCGGGCGTGAAGATCACCAGCCGCACCATCTCCCGCGACCGCCGCTACCCGATCACCAACGCCTTCCGGGGATAACAATCGCGTTCGCCGCACCAGGCCAGTGGCTGTCTGGCCCGTCGTTTGCTTGGCTCTCGCCGATTGCCTGCTTGTGTTCCCGGGGACGAAGCGGCAACGTTCCCGCCCCGGAATTCACCATGGAGCACGACCGATGATCTCCCGTTTCGCCGCCGCCACGCTGGCGGTTGTCCTGTGCGCTGCCCCCGCGTTGGCCCAGGCTCCGTTGCCCCCGTTACGCACCGGCGTCGACGGCACCTTCGCGCCGCACGCCATGCCGAAGCTCGGCGGCGGTATCGAGGGCTTCCAGATCGACCTCTTCACCGAGGCCGCGCGTCGCCTGAAGCGCGAGATCACCATCGAGAGCGCCAGCTTCTCGGGCCTGATTCCGGGCCTGCAGGCCGGCCGCTACGACTTCATCGCCGCGCCGACCACGGTGACGAAGGAGCGCTCGGAGAACATGCTGTTCACCGCCGGCTATCTGTGGACCGCCTTCCGCTTCGGCATCAAGAAGGGCTCCGCCCCGATCAAGGAATGGGCCGACCTCAAGGGCAAGACCGTGTCGGTGAACAAGGGCACGCCCTACGAGACGCTGGCGAAAGCCGAAGGCGAAAAGAACGGCTTCACCGTCCAAGTCTACGACACCCAGCCCGATGCCACCCAGGCGGTGCTCTCGGGCCGCGCCTACGCCACGCTGGGCGGCAACACCGTGATCGCCTACGCCGCGACGAAGAACCCGCAATTCGTCGCCGACCTCGAACTGTCGACCACGCGCGCCCATTGGGCCGCACCCTTCCGCAAGGACAGCGTCGCGCAGCGCAACCAGATGCAGGACGTGCTGAACTGCATGAAGAAGGACGGCTTCATCGCGAAGCTGTCGGAGAAATGGTTCGGCGTGGTGCCCGCCGCCGACGCGCTGGAGCGCGTGATCACGCCGGGCTACGGCGTGCCCGGGATGCCCGGCTACGATCCGACCCCGCACGAGCTGAAGTGCCCGTGACGCCTGGGCCCATCGTCGACGCGCGCGCGATACACAAGCATTTCGGCGCCCTTCACGTGCTGAAGGGCGTCGATCTGCTGGTGGCCGAACGCGAACTGGTGTTCGTGATCGGTCCCTCCGGCTCGGGAAAGTCGACGCTGTTGCGCTGCCTGAACCGTCTGGAGGAACCGACCTCGGGCAGCGTGGTGGTCGATGGCATCGACTTGCTCGACCCGCGCACCGACATCAACCGGGCGCGCCAGCGCATCGGCATGGTGTTCCAGTCCTTCAATCTCTATCCGCACATGACCGCGCTGGGAAACGTGACGCTTGCCTTGCGCAAGGTCGTGGGCAAGTCGCGCGCCGAGGCCGACGAACTTGGCATGGCCGCGCTCGCCCGCGTCGGCCTCGCGGACCGCGCCGGCCACACGCCGGGACAATTGTCGGGCGGCCAGGCCCAGCGCGTCGCCATCGCGCGCGCCATCGCGCTCGAACCGCGCGTGATGCTGTTCGACGAGCCCACCAGCGCGCTCGATCCGGAACTGGTCGGCAGCGTGCTCGAAGTGATGCGGAACCTGCGCGAGAGCGGCATGACGATGGTCGTGGTCAGCCACGAGATGGGCTTCGCGCGCGCCGCCGCCGACCGTGTCGTCTTCATGGACGATGGCGCCATCGTCGAGCAGGGACCGCCGGCGGCGATCTTCGAGACCCCGCGCCACGACCGCACCCGCGCCTTCATCGGCCAGATCCAGCGGCACTAGGGCGGATCGTGGGCCGATGACACCATTCTTCCCGAACGACGAAGTCTCGCGGTTGCTCCATCCTCATACCTTCCCTCGCTTCAGCGGGGGAAGGTGCCCGAAGGGCGGATGGGGGTGGGCCGGTCGAGGTTGCGGTCCGTGGAACGAAAAGGGATTGCGCTTCGCGCGGTCGTATCGGCGGCGCGCCCACACGTCGGCATCGTGTGCGTCGCGGCGCCCACCCCCATCCGCCCTTCGGGCACCTTCCCCCGCCGTTGGCGAGGG
>CAMDVZ010000418.1 GCA_945878895.1 Caenispirillum bisanense
CAAACAGACCCTGATCGAGGAAGTCGCCGCATGGGAGCACGAGCGCAATACCAACCACGCCAAGGCGAACTGGCAATTCACGACCCAAAACGCCCGCATCAAGCTCAAGCACCTCTACCCTTCAATCTGAACGAATCGGGCGACTAGCACGCCATTGGCCCATACATCGTCGACTTCGTCTGCCTGCGCGCGGGCCTCGTGATCGAACTCGACGGCAGCCAGCACGCCGACGCGACCGACTACGACACGGCCCGCACCACCTGGCTCGAAGGGCAGGGACTCCGTGTACTGCGGATATGGAACGCCGACTTCATGCGCGCCCCGGAAGAGGCGCTGGAAGCGATATCGACTGTTATCCTTGCCGCCCACGAAGCGCGGCAAGTCGAGCAGATTGGGACGGCCGTGCGGTCGAGACGAAGCCCCTCATCCGCCCTTCGGGCACCCTCTCTCCGCCTTCGCGGGGAGAAGGGAAGAAGCCTCGGTGCCGCAGCAATTTTTCCATCCCTCCCGCGCGGTGTGAAGAGACGGGGGGAGATGTCACGGTGCGGTCATGTTCCTGCTTGCCCATCGCAATCGCTCCGGCAAGAGACGCCGGATCTCGAACGCTTTGCCCGTCAGCCGCCAGCGGTCGCCATCGCCCGCTTCAGCGCGGCGTGGAAGTCGTGCAGGCCGATCTCGTTGCGGCCGAACACGACATGGTCCTGGGCGCCGCCGTGGAAGCCTTTCTGGATGGTGCGCGCCATCGGGAAATCCTCGGCCCGGACGGTGCCGTAGGTGATGTCCCAGTTCTTGTCCCAGCGTTCGCGGTCGGCGTCTGCGACATTGCGTTCGGGGCTGATGAGCCACAGGCGCACGATGCAGCGATCGGGATCGCCGCGGTCGGGCAGGGCGGTCCAGAATTCGACGTGATCGCGGTTCCAGATCACGATGGCGTTGGGGAACACGCGGATCACGTCGATCACGTGCTCGTCGAACAGATCGTCGGTGAGCGTCGCCTGGTCGACGGCCTCGAAGCTCTTGCGCGGTGCCCGGAACCGGCCGTGCTGGCCGTGCGATTCCTGGACCATCGCGCGACCATCGACGAAGCGGCCGACGGTTTTCGCGTGCAGATGCCTGAGATGGTAGAGTTCGAGGAAGGTGTCGACGATCAGTTTCCAGTTGGTTTCCTCGGTAAACCGCAGGAAGCGGAAGACGCCGCCCTTGTCGATGGCGAGATCGGCCAGCACCGGCGCGATGGGGCCGAGGAACGCATCGATGTCGACGGCGGGCCCGACCAGCGGACCCAGCCAGACCAGGCCGAAGCGCTCGGCGACCGGCAGGGGCACCAGGGCATGGGCGTTCTTGTCGACGCCGCCGAACGCGTCGGCCATCGGCACGTGGCGCAACGACCCATCGGCGCCATAGACCCAGGCGTGAAACTTGCAGGTGAAAGTCGGCTTGCAGCCGCTTTCCTCGTCGACCACGCGGGTGCCGCGATGGCGGCAGACATTGTGGAAGGCGCGCAGGGAGCCGTCGGCCTGGCGCACGATCAGGGCCGAGACGCCATCGATGTCGGTGGTGCGGAAGTCGCCGGGCTTTTCCAGTTCCGAGGAAGCCGCCACGATCAATGGCTGGCGCCGGAACAGGATGTCGCGCTCGCGTTCGAGGTGAGCGGAATCGGCGTAGTCCGACACTGGCTGGCGGTATGTTCCGTCGGCCAGCGAGGTCGTGTCGAGGGCCATCATCGCGGCCATGCGGTCCGCGAGCGCGCGGTTCACCGGGACGTTCATCGGATGTCTCCGCCGTCGGGCGTCACGCCGCCATCTCGCGGCGCAGCGAATCATGGAAATCGTGCAGGCCAGGCTCGTTGCGACCGAACACGACGTGGTTCTGGGCGCCGCTGTGGAAGCCTTGCTGGATGGTACGGGCCATCGGAAAATCCTCGGACATCACGGTGCCCAGCAGGATTTTCCAGTTCTTCTCCCAGCGCAGCCGGTCGGGATCGGTCTCGGTCTTTTCGGGGCTGATCAGCCACACGCGCACGACGCAGCGGTTCGGATCCTCGCCGTCGGGCAGGGCGGTCCAGAACTCGACGTGGTCGCGCTGCCAGACGACGATGGCGTTGGGGAAGACGCGATGGATGCCGACGATATGGTCGGTGAACTTGCGTTCCTCCGGCGGCAGGTCGCGCACGGCGTTGTAGCTCTTGCGTGGTGCCAGGAACCGGCCATGCCGACCGAAGCGCTCGTAGATGCCGCCGCGGCCCTCGATGAAGCGCCCGACGGTTTTCGCGTGCAGATGGGGCACGTGGTAGAGTTCGAGGAAGGTGTCGACCACCAGCTTCCAGTTCAGTTCCTCCTTGAACTGGTCGAAGCGGAACACGCTGCCCTTGTCGATCCCGAGGTCGGCGAGAACCGGAGCCAGGGGCCCGAGGAAAGCATCGATGTCGACGGCGCCGCCGAGGATCGGACCCAGCCATACCAGGCCGTGCCGCTCGGCGACCGGCAGGGGCGTCAGCGCGTGGTCGGCCCGATCGATGTCGCCGAACGCATTGGCGGCGGGCACGTGGCGCAAGGCGCCGTCAGCGCCATAGACCCATGCATGGA
The DNA here is from genome assembly GCA_945878895.1 of Caenispirillum bisanense. Lineage (GTDB taxonomy): Bacteria > Pseudomonadota > Alphaproteobacteria > Reyranellales > Reyranellaceae > CAMDVZ01. The sequence goes on from CAMDVZ010000418.1 coordinate 2,586, forward strand.
ACTTGCAAGTGAAGGTGGGCTTGCAGCCACCGGCCTCGTCGACCACGCGGGTACCGCGGTGGCGACAGACATTGTGGAAGGCCTTCAGCGATCCGTCGGCCTGGCGCACGATCAGGGCCGACACGCCATCGAGCTCGACGGTGCGGAAATCACCGGTTTTTTCGAATTCGGCCGATGCCGCCACGACCAGCGGCTGGCGGCGGAACAGTTCGTCGCGCTCGCGCTTGAGATGATCGCGGTCGATGTAGTGGGCGACCGGCTGGCGGTATTCCCGCTCGGTCATCATGGTGGTGTCGGCGGCCAGCAGGGCGGCCACCTCGTCGCCAAGCCTGCGTTCGGTCTGAGCGTCCATTGCGTTCCTCCAGCCGGCATTCTGCCGCCTGCTTTACGTACACGGAAGGCCGCTCTTGTGTCGCTCCGGCGTGGCTTCTATGCAAGGTCGGACTGACGAGGTGGACATGCGGGTTCTTTTTTGCGGCGATATCGTGGGGCGCAGCGGTCGCGACGTGGTGCTCGCGGAGGTGCCGCGGCTGCGGCGCGAGCTCGGGCTCGATTTCGTCGTGGTCAACGGCGAGAACGCGGCGGCCGGGTTCGGGGTCACCGCCAAGATCTGCCAGGAGCTGCATGCGGCCGGGGTCGACTGCATCACCGGCGGCAACCACAGCTGGGACCAGAAGGAAGTCATCCCCTACATCGCCCAGGACAAGCGGCTGCTGCGGCCCATCAACTTTCCGCCCGGCACGCCGGGTTGGGGTTCGAACGTCTACGAGACGGTCAAGCGGCAGAAAGTGCTGGTGATCAACGTCATGTGCCGGCTGTTCATGGACGCGCTCGACGATCCGTTCCGCGCCATCGACGCCGAACTGGCGAAGCATCGCCTCAAGGGTACCGCCGATTTCATCCTGATCGACATGCACGGCGAGGCCAGCAGTGAGAAGCAGTCGCTGGGCCACCACGTCGATGGCCGGGTGTCGGCGATCGTGGGAACCCATAGCCACGTACCGACCGCCGACACGTGGGTGATGCCGGGCGGGACGGCCTACCAGACCGATGCCGGGATGTGCGGCGACTATGATTCGGTGATCGGCATGAAGAAGGACGTCGCGGTCGCGCGCTTCATCAAAAAAATGCCGGGCGAGCGGCTGTCGCCGGCCGAGGGTGCCGCGACGTTGTGCGGGGCGTTGATCGAAACCGACGATCGCACCGGGCTCGCGAAATGGATCGAGCCGGTGCGGCTGGGCGGGCGGTTGGCGAGCACGGATTTGGCGCGTCTGAAAATCGGCTGAGTGGACTCGCGCGGGTTGAGGCGGGCGAGGCGGAAAGGGCATGACAAAGGGCATGCTGGAAGGGCTTTAATGAGCGAATGCTCGGCCTCTGTTTGTTCACGTCGATCCCACGCGTTGTGGGGGATGGGGCGCCCGGACCGCTATATCCGGTAGGCTCCAGACTCCTGTTGACGAATGTCCAAAAAGAATCAAAAGTCGTTGTCG
>CAMDVZ010000419.1 GCA_945878895.1 Caenispirillum bisanense
AACGGGGGCGTCGACACATCGGTGTCGGTGCCTGGAACCCCTTGCGTCGCCACGGCTTCTTCCCTTCCCCCGCTGGCGGGGGAAGGGAAGAACGCGTTGCCGCACGACCACTTCCGATCACGTACCCGGCTATAGAAATGCGTCGATGCCCTGGCATCGATCAACGGGAGGCAACATGACCAGCTCGATCACCCGCCGCGTCGTCGTGGCGACGACCGCGGCCCTCGCCGGTATCGCGGCCTTGCCGGCGCGCGGACAGAACGCGATGCCGCGCGGCCCGATCCGCATCCTCGTGGGCTTCTCGCCCGGCGGCAGCGCCGACGTGGTGGCGCGCCTGATCGCGGAGAAACTGCGCGAGCGGACCGGCGTGCAGACCATCGTGGAGAACAAGCCAGGTGCCGGCGGCGTCATCGCCACCGAGGCCGTGGTCAAGATGCCGCCCGACGGCAACGTCGTGGTGCTAGCGGCGATGGCCTCGACGGTCATGGCCAAGCTGACCTACGTCAAGTTGCCCTACGATCCGCTGGTCGATCTCGCGCCGGTCAGCCTCGTCTCGACGTTCCAGCTGGCGCTGGCGATCGATCCGAAACTGCCGGTCAAGACGATGCCGGAGTTCGTGGCGTGGGCGAAAGCCAATCCGAAGCTGGCGAATTTCGGCATCCCGGCGCCGGGCGGCCATTCGCATTTCTTCGGCCTGATGCTCGGCAAGGCGCTGGGCATCGACATGCAACCGGTGCCCTACAAGGGCTCGGCGCCGATGATCACCGACATCGGCGCCAGCCAGCTGCATGTCGGGGTGTCGGCATTGTCGGATTTCATGGGCGCCTGGAAAGGCGGCAAGGTGCGCGTGCTGGCGACCTCCGGCACGGCGCGCTCGCTGGCGGCGACCGAGCTGCCGACCTTCGCGGAGTCCGGCTATCCAGCCTTGGTCGGCGAGGGCTGGCTCGGCCTGTACGGCCCGGCCGCCACGCCACCGGCGGCCGCCGCGGCGCTGGCCGCCGAGGTGACCGAGATCCTGGCCATCCCCGACATCCGCGACCGCATCGTCGCCATGGGCATGGAGCCGCGCGGCGGCACGCCCGCAGAGCTCGCCGACTTCGACCGCGCCGAACTGAAACGCTGGGCGCCGGTCGTCGAGGCCTCGGGCTTCAAAGTGCAGTAGCGGAAAGCGACGGCGCCGAACGCGTTTGGCATCGACGCAAACGCCGGGCGCTGTCCGCGACGGTGTCGTCCCCGCGACGCCAACTTTGATGTTGGCGCACGGCCGGAATCACGAAATCTGTGTCATCCCGAGCTTGCCGAGGGACCTTTGCGCGGCCTCGGGTATGCATCGGGCGTGGAGTGCGAACAGGAAAGGTCCCTCGCTTCGCGCGGGATGACACAGCGGTCCGCTCGCCGTCGTGCGCCCGTAGTTGACGTCGGGCGGCGGCACGGTCCCGGACGCCGCGGCGCCGGTGGGATTTCCATCGACCCTGGAGGGGCCGCTATTTCTTCGCCGCCGCCTTCATCGCGTCGGGCATGTCGAGGCCGACGCCGATCAGGTGGCCGAAGGTGTCGTAGAGACGCTTGAGGTCGGCGTCGGGCAGCCTGGGGCCCAAGATCGACTCGACGTTGCTGCGCACGTGCGCCTGCTTGCCGGTGCCGAACAGCACCACGTCGACGCCCGCTTCGTGGCGGGCGAAGCGGTAGGCCGCGTCGGTGAGATCGCGCGCGCCACCCTCGCGCAGCAGGAAGGCGAGCGGCTCGGCGTCGGCCTTCGGAATCTGGCCCGACGCGACCAGCCCGTCGACCGCCTCCTTCAGCGCGGCGGGCCGGCTGAAGATGTTGCGCACCACGAACATCAGCAACGTGCCGACGCCGCGCGCCTTCGCGGTCGGCAGGATCGCGCGGCGCGCGTTCTGGTTCATCATGTGCAGCGCCAGCATGACGACTTCCCACGGCGCCTCGCCGATGGCTTTGGTCAGCATCTCCTGCTTCGGATCGTTCGGGCCGGTCTCGGTGATGCCGAGATGGGCGAACTTGCCCTTCGCCTTCTCGCGCAGCAGGGCCGGCGCCAGTTCGTTCAGCGCGTGGTCGTAGGCGGCCGGCGCCACGGCGTGCAGATGGAACACGTCGACATGGTCGAGATTCATGCGGCGCAGCGACTGGTCGAGTGCCGCCACGACCTCCGCACCGGTGCGCAAGGTGTCGCCGTTGCGGAAGCGGCATTTGGTCGAGATCACGACCTGGTCGCGCGGGATCGACGCGATGGCCTCGCCGACGATCTCCTCGGTGCCATAGACCTCGGCGGTGTCGAGCAAATTGACGCCGAGATCGAAGGCCGTGCGCACCACCGCGACCGATTCCGCCCGTGTGGCGCCGCTGCCCTGGCCGAGCCGGCTGTTGCCGCCGCAGCCCAGGCCCGCGACCGAGACTTTCAGGCCTGTGTTGCCGAGCGTGGTGTAGTGCATGGAATATCTCCGGTCCGAGGGCCGCGACGGACCCCGCGTTGAATCTGGCCTGGACAGATACACGATTCCCGATCTGGAAGGGCATCGGGCGCCAGCGCTCCGCGTCTAGCCGAGCGCGACGAGCAGCTGCCAGGTCCAGATCGCGGCGACGACCATCTGTACCGCGAAGGCGGTGAAGCGGACCGAGACCGCGACGGCGCTCAACGACAGAAGGTGGATCGTCGACTGGAACACCCGGGCGCCGACCAGCGCCAGGGCGAGGCCATCGGTGAGGCTCGCCTTGCCCGTGGCGATGGCCAGCAGCATCAGGCCGCCGAACACGGGCAAGCCCTCGATGCAGTTCAGATGGGCGCGCGCCAGGCGCTGCATGAAGGGCGAGAGGTTTTCGTTGCCCGGCGTGAATCCGTTCGCCGCGACGCGTTTGGTCAGCACCAGGAACGAGCGGATCGATTCCATCAGGATCAGCAGCGCCAGTGTCCAGCCGATGAACAGGGCGAGCGCGAGGGCTGTTTTCGACATCGACTATCTCTCCTTCGTGGCGATGCGGCGCCACGGGGCATCGTGGCGTCGAAAGGCGTTTTGCGACGACTGCCGCGCGCGGGCAAGCCGGCCGTCTCGCACCGCCGTCCCGCCGTTCCGTCGCGGCGCGAAGGGCGCTAACGTGGCGGTCATCGCATCAACGAGAAAGTTCCCGCCATGACCGTCGTCTTCGCGCCACTGAAACCCGAAACCGTGGCCGACTTCCTCTACGCCAGCACCGCGACCGTCACCATGCAGCTGATGAAGCGCGGCCTGCGCCACATGGCGATCAACCTGACGCCGATGAACGCCAACGCCACCCGGATGGTCGGGCCGGCCTATACGCTGCGCTACATTCCCGCCCGCGAGGACATCGACCTGCCGCCGCATCCGGGCGAGCCGGAGAACGCGCAGAAGCACGCCGTGGAGAACGCCCCGCCGGGCTCGGTCGTGGTGGTGTCGACCGGCGGCGAACTGCGATCGGGGACGTTCGGCGACATCCTGGCCGCCCGCATGCACGTGCGCGGCGTCGCGGGCGTGGTGTCCGACGGCGGCATGCGCGACGCGCCGGTCCTGCGCGAGATGGGATGGCCGGTGTTCGCGGCCTGTCCGGCCGCGCCGCCCAGCATGTGCAGCATCCACCCCGTCGACGTGCAGTTGCCGGTCGGCTGCGGCGGCGTGCCGGTCTATCCCAACGACGTGATCGTGTCGGACGCCGACGGCGTCGTCGTCGTGCCGCGCCACATGGCCGACGAGGTGGCACGCGATTCGGCCGCCCAGGAGCGGCTGGAGAAGTTCGTGGTGCTCCAGGTGAAGAAAGGCCGCGTCATCCCCGGCCTCTATCCGCCCAACGACGCGGCGAAGGTCGAGTTTCAGGCCTGGGTCGCGGCGGGCGAGCCCACGGTCTGAGAGCCGATCCGGAAAGGACTTGAATCGGGAGAATCGGTTGTGATTCATTGTCGGTCACCTTTTGGCCGAAAGGAAGGTGCCGGATGTGGACGCATGAACATCGCCAAAACCACACGCGCAAGACGGGACGCTACCAGA
>CAMDVZ010000420.1 GCA_945878895.1 Caenispirillum bisanense
CAGGTCTTGCGTCGGCGCGCCGTTGTAGTTGGCCCGGAGATTGACCGGCGGATTGGTGGTCTTGAACACCCGCCGCATCGCTTCGTGCGGTAGCGTCTGGGCAAGTCTCCCGCACATCGTCAGTCCCCCGTCCCGCCGCCATGATGCTCGGCAACCCATGCCGGCGTGAACGGCGCCAAGCGCGTGGGCGCGTGCATTTCCGACGCCCGGCCACCACACGCCGCGCACCGCGCCCGCTCTAGCAGCGCCTCGCACTCGATATCGCCCAGCCGCGCCATGAGGGAAGCCGGGTCAAGGTCGACATGCCGGCCGCACGCACCGCACCAGAGGCGCGCCGATTGCCCGCCAGCAATCAGGCTCGATAGCGTTCCGACCTTCCGTCCCCGTCGCATGGTGTGCCCCCAGCCATCGCGGGGGACCGTAGGCCAGCGCGGCGGCCGGCGGCAGAATAGCTGCTAATTTATGCGACGCGCCCGTGACAAGGCAGGGATGCGGGCGCGCGCCTACTTGGCCTTCGTCGGCTTCCACTCGCGGGCGAGACGCTGGGCTTCGGCGATTTGGGCGTCGGTCATCTTTGCGGCGACGAAGTCGCGGGTCTTGGCGCCAGACGTGCCTCCCGCCGCAGCGGCTAGGTTGAACCACATATGAGCCAGCACGTAGTCCTGCGGCACGCCCCGACCGTAGACGTACATGAATCCCAGTTGATCCTGTGAATACACATCCCCCTGTTGAGCGGCCGCCCGGTACCACTTCGCCGTCTCCACGTAGTTCTGCGGAACGCCTCGTCCATAGTCGTACATGAAGGCCAAGTCTCGCTGAGCGTAGGCGTTCCCCTGCGCTGCGGCAAGCCGGTACCACTTCACCGCTTCGGCGTCGTCCTTCGGCACACCTTGGCCGTTGAAGTACATGAAGCCCAGGTTGTACTGGGCGGAGGCATGCCCCTGCGCGGCGAGCGGACGCCATAACCGCAGCGCCGTCGCGTAGTCCTTGATGCTGTAAGCGGCGAGCCCATCCTCCAGCGGCCCGGCAGCCACCGGCCCCACAGCGCCGCACGCCAGCACCAGGCCAACCAGCGCCGCCCGAATTCGTTTTCGCACGCCCGCCTCCATGACTGACGCGGGGACGCTATCAGATCGCGCACCTACCCGCACCAGTCCGGCTTGGTCCGACCCTCATAGGTCACCCCCAGCCCACGCGCCTTCAGGTCGGCCGCGAGATCCTCGGGGCATCGAAGGGCTTCGGGTCCTCCCGGACGATGGACACCGGGCGAGTAATTCGCCCCCCGATCCGTTTATGATTTCGCACAATCAACGCTTAATTACCCTTCAGCGCACCGCCCTGACCACCGTCGCCGCACCCAGCGCCGCATAGCCCGAGACCACCAGCACTATCCCGACCAGGCACGTCAGCACGCCGCAACAGAGAGCATGTTCACGCGACATGGGGGGTGTCCACGTCGGCCTCGATCCGTCGCCACTCGCCGGGCGCGTAGGCTGCCGCCAAGCCCACCGGCATGACCAGCACCAGCGCGCCGCCCTCGATGCGGAAGGCCAGCGCCTCGACCGTGCGCGGCTCGCCGGCCGCCATCGTCACGCGCCAGCGCCGCGGCCCCGGTCCGGGCGGAGTGAAGCCAGGAAGCGCGCCTTGTGCCGCGTCGATCATAGGAAAGCCCCCTGCCGCACGGGCAGGGCCTCGACCACCGCCACCAGCCGCGCCGCCACATCCGGCGACAGCCCGAACCGGCCCGCCAGCGCATTGGCGATCTGCGGTCGCGAGATGCCGACGCGGGCGGCGAAATCCTCTTGCCGCAGGCCGGACGCCCGCAGCCGGGCGCGCACGTCGTCGGCCAGCTCGCGCGGCAACACGCCGCCGGCATAGACCGCCCCCGGATCGGCTGGGCGGGGTCTCGCGCGCGCCCGCGTACTGGTGGCGTAATTCGGGACCGGCCCCGTCGCCGGCAGCCCGTCGAGGGTGGAATCAGGACCGGAACGGGAATTTTCGGGGGCCGTAAAGGGCGGCGGCGGGGCGGGTTCGTTAACGCTCTCGCGCGCGCGTACTTGGCAGGAAATTGCCGCCTCGCCGGGTCGGGGACAGGCCCGCTTATTGGGGAATATTGGGATTCCGCCCCGGCAATTCCAGCCTCGGCCACCTGTTCCGGTCTGTTACCAAAGAACGGCTGTTAACAAATGTAAATGTCTCGCGGCGCCACGCCAGCCCCTAGGGGCCTAACTTCCAAGGTATCCGGCCGCTTGATTGCCTCGGGCGATGGGCGCTACGGTCGGCGCCGACGGTCGCCGCGCGTGGCCGGAACGGCACGGGAGACCTCAACATGGCCGAGCTGACGTTCATCACCGAGAACGGGATGTTCCATTCCGCCGCACGCTGCACGTTTCCGGACGGCGTCGAATGGTACGGCTTCAAGCCGATGGCCCACCGCACGCCCGCCGGCGCGGGCCAGGTCGACCGCTCCGACCGCTCCGCCCTGCTCAAGCACTACGTCTCATTCGATGTCGCCGACGCCGTCCTGCGCGCCGCCGTGAAGAAGGTGGCGGCCGCCTACGCGCCGAAGACCTACGTGCTCAGCATGTGCGACTGCGTCAGCTTCACCGCCGAGATCGCCCGCGAGGTCGGCCTGAAGGTGCCGTTGGTCAACTTCACGCCCTACGGCTTCAACGAGGTCCTGGCGTTCTGGAACACCTACAAGTCGAAGGCGTAGCGGCGCACGAACAGCGCTTTCGCGAGCGTCGCCAGCGCGTCCACCGTCGGGTCCATCGCGTCGTCGTGCAGGGTCAGCGCGTGTGGCAGGCTGCGGACCGGTATGACTGCGGCGAGGTCGGGCGTGAGTCCTTCGCGGCCGATCACCTACAGCGCCGGATCGAGCGTCTGCTCTTCCCCGTCGCATTGTGCCCCCCAGCCATCGCGCGGGAGCGTAGGCGAGCGCGGCGGCGGGCGGCGGGCTAACTGCCAATTTATGCGGCGCGCCGGGGCGTGGCTGGGATGCGGGACGGCGTAGCTATCTGGCCGGCGTCGGCTTCCACTCACTGGCGCGGCGCTGGGCTTCGGCGATCTGGGCGGGCGACGATATCGCGGTACTTGTCGGAAATTTATGCGGCGCGTCGGTGACGGGGACGCGAGCCGCTTCCGTACCGTCGATTTCGCTAGGTTGCACTATTTGACTCGACTCCCCCGTGGTTCAGTGACCCCCTTCCCGCGCGAATGCCGCCATAAGGCATCGCCGCAAGACTTCGGGGGGGGAGATGATGAAGGCAGGGCAAATTGCGCTGGTTCTTGGCGCGCTCGCGTACACGGGTTGCGCGCCGAGTCCCGATTCTATCGAGTCGCGCTACGTCAGTCCGGTCACATACCAGAATTGGACCTGTGACCAGATACTGGACGAAAAGAGGCGATTGAACCGTGAGGTCGCGCGCGTGTCCGGCCTACAGCGCGAGAACGCGAACGCCGATGTGGCGATGGCGACGATTGGCGTGATCCTCTTTTGGCCGCTGCTGTTCGGCATGACCGCAACCAAGGATCGGAAGCACGAACTCGGGCAGCTGAAGGGCGAATACGAGGCCGTCGACTTGTCCGCACGGATGAAGCAATGCGTACCGCCGCCGCCGACACCGGGCGCCCCGCAAAACGTCGCGGCGACCGGCGCTTTCGACGGTACCTATTCCGGGCGGGGCAAGGCCGACAGCTGGTGCCAGACGCCATCGCTGATACTGGTGGTCAAAGGCGCCGACCTGTCCGGCGAGCTGTCCGAGGTAGCCACACAGGCAGCAACAAGCGCAGTGACGGGCATGGTCCTCGGCACCGGCGCGTTCACGCTGACTCTCAAGCCGAGCGGGCCGAATTACGCCGCTGGCGAGTACGAGGGCAAGATCGCAGCCGACGCAGCGACGGTCGATATCGGTCCGGTCGGAGGTACCAGCAAGTGCACGTATCGTTTCGAGGTCA
>CAMDVZ010000421.1 GCA_945878895.1 Caenispirillum bisanense
ATGGCCTCGACCTGGGCGAGCGGCTCGCCGGCCTTGACCTCCTGGCCTTCCGTCACCTCGACCGAAACCAGCAGGCCCGGCATCGGCGAGAGCAGGAACTTCGAGGTGTCGGGCGCGGTCTTTTCCGGCATCAGTTTCAGCAACGCCGCGCGCCGCACCGTCAGCACCAGCGCGTCGGCCTGGCCGCCGCCGTGCGACAGCGTGTATCCGGTCCCTTTCGGATCGACCTGCACGACGACCCGCGCGCCATCGATCCTGCCATCGAACATTGCCTCGCCCGGCGCCCAGGTTGTCTCGACGTCCATCGAGCGGTCGCCGACCCGAACCGCGTAGGAACTTCCGCCGCCCGCGACATGGGTGCGATGATGTTCCTTGTTCAGGACAACGACGACGTCTTCTTCCAGCGCCGCGGTCGATCCGACCGACAGCCGCTGCCGAAGCGTCACGATCTGGTCGATCACGGCGGCGACGGCGACCAGCGCCAGCGGATCGCGCGGCGGCAAGTCCTTCGCGGAGAAGCCGCCCTTGAATTCCTCGGCGATGAAATTGGTCGTCAGACGTCCTTCGGCGAAGCGCGGATGACCTACCAGGGCCGCCAGAAAGCTCATGTTGTGGTTCAGGCCACGGATATGGAACTCGTCGAGCGCCTGCAGCATGCGCGCGGTCGCGGCCTCGCGCGTCGGCCCATACGAGCACAGCTTGGCGATCATCGGATCGTAGAACATGCCGATCTCGCCGCCTTCGTAGACGCCGGTGTCGACGCGCACGGTGTCGGAGTTGGCGGGCGCCCGGTACTTCACGACGCGCCCCGTGGACGGCAGGAAGTTGCGGAACGGGTCCTCGGCGTAGACGCGCGCCTCGATCGCCCAGCCCGTCAGCGATACGTCCTTCTGCGCGAAGGGCAGTTTCTCGCCCGCCGCGACGCGGATCATCATCTCGACCAGATCGAGCCCGGTCACCAGTTCCGTGACCGGATGTTCGACCTGCAGGCGCGTGTTCATCTCCAGGAAGAAGAAGTTCCGGTTCCTGTCGACGATGAACTCGACGGTGCCGGCGGATTTGTAGTTCACCGCCTTCGACAACGCGACGGCCTGCTCGCCCATCGCCTTGCGGGTCTTCTCGTCGAGGAACGGGCTTGGCGCCTCCTCGATCACCTTCTGATGGCGACGCTGGATCGAGCACTCGCGCTCGCCGAGATAGACGCAGTTGCCCTGACTGTCCGCCAGCACCTGGATCTCGATGTGGCGCGGCTCCTCGACGTATTTCTCAATGAAGACGCGGTCGTCGGCGAAGCTCGACTTCGCCTCGCTGGTGGCCGAGGCGAAACCTTCCAGCGCTTCCGTTTCGTTCCACGCCAGCCGCATGCCCTTGCCGCCGCCGCCGGCCGAGGCCTTGATCATCACGGGATAGCCGACCCGCTGGGCGATCTTCACCGCCTCCTGTGCGTTCGGGATCGCCTCCAGATGGCCGGGCACGGTGCTGACGCCGGCCTTTTGCGCCAGAATCTTGGACTCGATCTTGTCGCCCATGGCCTGGATCGCGTGCGCGTCGGGGCCGATGAAGACGATGCCGGCCTTCGCCAGCGCGGCCTGGAACTCGCGCTTCTCCGATAGAAACCCGTAACCGGGATGCACGGCCTGGGCGCCGGTGCTCTTGCAGGCCTCGACGATGCGGTCGATCAGCAGGTAGCTCTGGGTCGAGGGCGGCGGGCCGATGAACACCGCCTCGTCGGCCTCGCGCACGTGCAGCGCGTCGGCGTCGGCTTCGGAATAGACCGCGACCGTCTTGATCCCCATCCGGCGCGCGGTGCGGATCACCCGGCAGGCGATCTCGCCGCGGTTGGCGATCAGGATCTTGTCGAACGGCGGCTTCGTTGGCCGCGTCGCTTCCATCATCGCGGCGGCCGCGCTCTTGTGCACGGTGGCGGACGCGACGGGCGCGGCTTTCTTCTTGGCGGTGGCCATCGGGAGTCTCCTCGACAGGCGGTCAGGTCGTGACAAGGGGGCGCTCGGAAAGCCCGAGCGCGCGGAGGACGAAAGCGAGACGTTCGGCGACTTCGGCGAGCGCGGCGTAGCGCCCGGAAGCGCCGCCGTGGCCGGCTTCCATCTCGGTGTGGAACAGCAACGGATTATCGTCGGTCTTGAGCAGGCGCAGCTTCGCCACCCACTTAGCCGGTTCCCAATAGGTCACCCGCGGATCGTTCAGCCCCGCGCTCACCAGCATCGGCGGATAGGCCTTCGGCTCGACGTTGTCGTAGGGGCTGTAGCTCGCCATGTAGCGGTAATATTCGGGGTCGGCGGGGTTGCCCCACTCCACGTATTCCGGCGGCGTCAACGGCAGGGTGGCGTCGAGCATCGTCGAGAGCACGTCCACGAACGGCACCATCGCCAGCACAGCACCCCACAGGTCGGGTCGCATGTTGGCGACGGCCCCCATCAGCATGCCGCCGGCACTGCCGCCCATCGCCGCGATCCGACCCGGCGCCGTCGTGCCGTCGGCCACGAGTGAATCCGCGCAGGCGATGAAATCGTCGAACGTGTTGCGCTTCTTCAGAAGCTTGCCGTCGTCGTACCAGGCCCGCCCCATCTCCTGGCCACCCCGGATGTGCGCGATGACCCACGCCATGCCGCGCCGCAGGAACGGCAGGCGGTTGGCGCCGAAGCCGGGGTCCATCGAGGCGCCGTAGGAGCCGTAACCGTAGAGCAGCACCGGAATGGCGGTCGCCGGCGTCGCCTTGTGTCGCACCAGCGTCATCGGCACCCGCACGCCGTCCTTCGCCGTCGCCCAGCGGCGTTCCACGACATAGTCGGCCGGATCGTGGCCAGGCACTTGCGTTGCCTGCACGGTCGTCAGCGTGCCGGCGGCGACGTCGTGGTCGTACCAGGTGCGCGGCCGCGCCGGCGATTCGTAGACCAGCCGCAGCGACTGGCGCTTCCAGTCACCGCCGGACACAACCGAGATCGTGTAGGCGGGATCGGGAAAGCTCACGACGCGTCCGGCCGAGGCATCGACGTGGCCACCGCGCACCACGCGCACCCGGCGCAAGCCCTCGGCGCGCTCCAGCAGCCACCAGAAGTCGCGCGCCGCGCCGACATCGGCGATGTGCACGGCATCGTTGCCGGCAACCACCTCGACCCAGTTCGCCTCGGCGGGATCGTCGGCCGGCGCGCGCACCACCCGGAAATTGCGGTGCCGGTCGTTGCTGCGGATCAGCAGCGCCTCGCCGCGATCGGTCACGTCGTATTCGTGGCCGGCCCGACGTGGCGCCACGATGCGCGGCGTGGCCTCGGGGGTCGCGAGCGGCAGCAGCTGGATCTCGCTGCTGTTCTTGGCCGCCGATTCGATCTGGAGCCAGCGCCCCGTGGCACTCTCGCCGATGCCGAGGAAGTAGCCCGCGTCGGCCTCCTCGAACACCACGGGATCTTCGCCCGACGAGCCCCGCGCGTGGCGATGCAGCCAGCGCGGCCGCTGTTTCTCGTCCTGGCGGATGTAGAACAGGGTCGCCGAATCGGCCGACCACGCGAGGCCGGGCGAACAGGTCGCGGGCAAGGTCCGCTCCGCCTCGACACCGGTCAGGTCGCGGATGCGCAGCCGCAGCCGCTCGGAGCCATCGACGTCGTCGAGAATCGCCAGCCAGCGATGGTCGGGCGAGGCCGCGAAATCGCGCACGGCGTAGAACGACTTGCCCTCGGCCTCGGCGTTGGCGTCGAGGATCGTCGTCTCCGGTCCCGCCTCCGTGTCGCGTCGATACCAGACCGGATGCTCCATCCCGGCCTTGAACCGCCAACCGTACCAGCGCCCGTGCCGCCAGGTCGGCGGCGCGCTGTCGTCGGGAACCACCAGCGCCTTGAACTCCTCCAGCAACGCCGGCCGCGTGTCGCCCTCGCCGCCCAGCACGGTGTCGACATAGGCGTTCTCGGCCCGCAGAAAACCCAGCACCCGCTCGTCGGTGACGGT
>CAMDVZ010000422.1 GCA_945878895.1 Caenispirillum bisanense
CGGGGCGAGAGCGAGATCGACTGGATGCGCCGGCGGGCGGAGTGCGAACGCATCCACGCCAACTTCCGCAAGCAGGGTCTGCGGCAATTCAACGTGCGGGGCCGCTACAAGGTCGGGGTGGTGGCGCTGATGCACGCGCTGGCGAACAAAAACGTGACGGCGATTCGTCTGCTGGCGATCCAGGCGGCCTGAGCGGCCTTCGCAAACGCCCCGGAACGGCACCGGAGGCGACGGCAGACCCGCGTGGCGCCCCCCCCCGCGCGGACCCGCCGGAGAGGCATCGGGGCGACCCGATCGGTGGCCCGACGGGCGTCGGAGCCGTCGGCGGCGGAAGCCACCGGGTCAGACCGGGCGAAAACCTCAAAAAGTAACGGCCTCCGAGCGCGGCGAGGGAACCCGCCGTCGTGTCTTGACCGCGATGCCGCCCGAACGGCGAGTTCCCTCGCTACGTTCGGGATGACATGGGTTTCGTGGTCCGTGTGGTGCGCAACTTATTGAAAGTACGTCATTTTCCGCCCATCTCGGGACGCGCGGACCCGGCAGAACAAAGGGGCAGGCGTGGCGTTGGACATCCTGCCGGCCCGGTCCCGGTTCGATCGCGCTATTCCGGCGGCTTCGTCCGGCCACGGGATGCAAGCCACGTCTCGATGACCGCCGCGATGGCGTCGGGATCGCCCGCGATGCGCAGGCTCTTGCGCCGGCTCGTGGCGCCCGACGTCACCGCGAATGCGCCACGCGGCAGATTCCAGTTTTTGGCCAGCAGCGCGATCACCGCGTCGTTGGCCTTGCCGTCCTCGGGTGCCGCGGTCACCGACACCGCCAGCGCCTCGCCGTCGATGTCGGGAACCACGCCGTCGATGGCGTCGCGCCGGGCCTGCGGCCTGACTTTCAGCCGCAGCCGCGCGCCGTCTCTGGTCGGCGCGTGGACGCTCACAGCAGCGAGGGTAGCTGCCCCTGGCTGAGCGGCAGCAGCAGCCAGCGCTGGACGAAGATGACGACGAGGATCAGCACCAGCGGCGCGAAGTCGATGCCGCCGAAATTGGGCAACCGGCGGCGGATCGGGCCGATCACCGGCTCGGTCACCCGGCTCAGCGTGTTCCAGATCAGGAAGACGCCGCGGTTGCGGCCGTTCAACACGTTGAACGCCAGCAACCAGCTCATGATCGCCTGGATGACCAGCACCCAGATGAAGATGTCCAGCAACTGGTAGACGATGTAGGCCAGCGACGAGATCACGCGATTCTCCGGATGGGTGGCGCAGCCATAGCCGAGGCGTCCGGCGGCGACAACCGGCGCCCCGCCTCAGGTGCGGTTCAGCGTCAGTTCGACGGTGCCGAAGCGCAGCCGGCGCGAGGCGGTGATCTCGCGCACGCCGTGGATCGGCAGCAGCTGGGCGCCGTCGATGAAGGTGCCGCCGGGGCTGCCGCTGTCCTCCAGCCCGAGCCGTCCGGGCAGGACATGGAAGCGGGCGTGCGGGCTGGCGACCGAGGGGTCGATCACCACGAGGTCGCCGGTGCCGTTGGAACCGGTCACGGTCAGGGTCGGGATGGTTTCGCCGAAGGTCAGCACGGGGGCTGGCTGGCCGTCGAGGCCGAGCGCCCAGCCGGGGCTGTGGACGGCGGGGGCGTAGGTCAGCGCGGCGGGGGCGGTGGTCGGGCCGTGTCCGCCGATTTGCGCTTGTGGTGCGGGTTGCGGCGGGGCGAGGGCAGGCGCCGACGGTGCCGGGCCTGTCAGCGCGGGGCCGGATGGCGCCGGCATGCCGAAGCCGCCCGACGGCAGCGGTTGCGCCGGACCCCTGCTACCGGCCGGCAGATAGCCGGTCGCGGCGGCTGGCACGCCGTCGCGTGGCCACGCCATGAAGGCGAGCACCCAGTGCAGCACGATCCAGATCAGCCAGCCGATGCCGGGGATCAGGATGGTCAGGGTGAGCAGGCCGACATAGCCGGGAAATCCGGCCTTTTCGACAATCCGCCACGTCATCCAGGTGGTCGCGGCCAGCACAAGGAGGGGGATGATCGCCACCGCGATCTTGGCCCCGACGAGTCCGGCCATCAGGGTTCCCATCCAGTCCATCACTGGCCTCCGCGGTCTGCCGGCTTGCCCTCGCCGTTGGGCCAGGTGCCGAACGCCAGCACCGCCAGCACGATCAGCGAGCCAATGCCCGGCAACAGGTGGAACAGCGCCAGGGCGCCGGAAAAACCGGCCCGGTCGCAGATCCGCCACGTCGGAATAATCAGCACGACAAGTGCTATCAACCAGTAGACGATCAGTCCGACGACGAGGGCCAGCAGGCCAAGGCCCAGCAGCCAGCTTCCAGGGTCGCTCATCATGCCCTTTCTTTGCCGAATCGGACCCCGGCGCGGGCCCTGGAAATGCGATGTGGCAAGGGTTTGTCGCGATACAAGCGCGGCGACCGGAATTCACCGGTCAGGCCAGCGCCACGACCTCGATCTCGACCCGGGCGTCGCGCGGCAGGCGCGCCACCTGGACCGTGCTGCGGGCCGGCGTCGGCTCGGCGAAGTAGGTGGCATAGACCGCGTTCATGGCCTGGAAGTCGTTCATGTCGGCGAGGAACACCGTGGTCTTCACCGCCTTCGACAGGTCGCTGCCGGCCGCTGCCAGTACCGCGACCAGGTTCTTCAGCACCTGGTGGGTCTGCGCCTCGATGTCGGTGCCGACGAACTCGCCGGTCGCGGGGTCGATCGGAATCTGGCCCGCGCAATAGACGAAACCGCCCGCCGCGATCGCCTGCGAATAGGGACCGAGTGCTGCCGGCGCCGTGTCGGTATTGATTTTCCGTTTGCCCATGGGGGCCTCCCGAGCTGTTCGCGGCGGACACTCGCACGGCGCTTCGTCGCGCCGCAAGACGAAGCGTGTCGAAGGGCAATCCGCGCCTTGACTTGGCCTCCCCCTCTAACCATATTCCGGCCGCTTCCGGGACGGAGGGGCTGTAGCTCAGCTGGGAGAGCGCGTCGTTCGCAATGACGAGGTCAGGGGTTCGATCCCCCTCAGCTCCACCAACCGGCCGGATTTCGACGAAGCGGCGCCCACGGGCGCCGCTTCGCGTGTCGGCCCGCCGATCCGCCCTTCCGCCGCGCCACGCCGCCGTGACAGGATCGCGGGTCCCGCCCTCGTTCCGGATCGATCCATGTCCCAGCCAGCAACGCCGTCGCCCGAAAGCCAGTCGGCGCTGGTCTCGACCTACATCAAGGGTTTCCACGCCACCCACCTGATGGCGACCGGCGTCGAGACAGGCTTGTTCGCGGCAATCGACCGGCGCGGAGCCGCAACGCCCGCCGAGCTTGCCGCCGAGCTCGGCCTGCATCCGCCCTATGCGACGACGTGGTGCCGCGCCGCCTGTACCTACGAGCTGCTCGACGCCGAGGGCGAGGACGCTTTCCGCCTCGCGCCCGCGATGCGCGCGATCCTGGTCGACGCCGCCGACCCCCGCAACGTCGGCGCCTATCTGAGCGTGTTGCAACGCTTCGGCGGCCCCGATCTGGCCGACCACGGCGCGCGTCTTCGCGACGGCGGCGTGTTCTCCTTCCAGCAGCATGGGCGGGAATTTTCCGATCTGGTGGCCCGCACCACCGATGGCCTCCAGGGTTTCGTCGCGCGCAAGCTGCTGGCCAACGTCGCGACCGTGCGCGAACGCCTCGAGGCGGGCGGCCGCTTGCTCGACGTCGGTTGCGGCGGTGGCGGGCTGATGCTGAAGATCGCCCGGGCCTGGCCGTCGGTCCGCTGCCACGGGGTCGACGTCGACGCGCACGGCATCGCAGCGGCGCGCGCGGCGATCGCCGCGGCCGGCCTCGACGACCGCGTCACGGTGGCGGAGGTCGGCGGCGAGACGGCCCAGGAGGCCAACGCCTTCGACGTCGCGACCCTGTTCGAGGTGCTGCACGAAATTCCGGTCGGGCACCGCGCCGGGGTGCTGGCGCAGACCTTCCGGGCGCTGA
>CAMDVZ010000423.1 GCA_945878895.1 Caenispirillum bisanense
GGCGAACCCGTCCATATAACTCCACGCCCTTCATCCCTCCGCCTTCCCCCAAATAGGCAAAAGGCTATCTGCTGACGGAGTTTTACTCCGGCGCAACCAGATTATCCGGCCGCTTCAGTGAGGGATTATTGCTCCGGCGCTTACACTCATCGAGCAGCCGACGCAGCCCTGTTCCCAGTCCGGCGCGAACATGAAGTGGACCATGACGAGCTGCCGGCGACCGTCGAACAGGTCGACGAGCCGGGCCGGACCGGCGGCGCCCTCTAAGAGGTAGTCCTTGTCGACTGGCACCATCGGCAGGCGTCGACGTTCGGCGGCGAGCGCGTCGCGCGCCCGGGTGGCGGCCTTCTCCTTGACGAGAAGCTGGTCGCGGGCGGTTTGCCATTCGGCCCGGGATACGATCCGGGGACGACGTGTCGCGTGCGTGGTCATGGCCGGCGCTCCATTGGCTCGACGTGGAACGGGAAGGGGCTTATCGCCCGTCGTAGGCCTGTTGCAGACGGGCGACGTCGATCTTTCCCATGGTCAGCATCGCCTGCATCACGCGCGTCGCTTTCTCCTGGTCGGGATCGTTGAGCAGGGTCACCAGCGCGCGCGGCAAGATTTGCCAGGACAGGCCGAACTTGTCCTTCAGCCAGCCGCACTGGCTCTCGCTGCCGCCTTCGGACAGGCGGCTCCAGAGCTCGTCGACTTCGGCCTGGTCGACGCAATCGACGCTGAGCGAAATCGCCTCGGTGAAGGGGAACCGCGGTCCGCCGTTGAGGGCGCGGAATTCCCGGCCGTCGAGATCGAAGCGCATGGTCAGCACCTTGCCCTTGAGCGCGGGCATGGCGTCGCCGTAGCGCGACACCTCCAGTATCCGGGAGTTCCTGAAGATACCCATGTAGTGGTTCACCGCCTCCTCGGCGTTGAAGTCGAACCACAGGCAGGGCGTGATTTTCGGGCCGGTCGTCATGGCGGTGCCTCCGCGCCTCAGGACGGCTCTTCGCCAGGGACCATCACCATCCAGGCGACGCCGAAACGGTCCGTCAGCATGCCGAAGCGGGGCGACCAGAAGGTTTTGCCGGGCGGCATGGTCGTCTGGCCACCGTCCACGAGGGCCGCGAACACGCGGTCGACATCGGCTTCGGTCGGCAGCGACAGCGCCAGCGAGAAGCCGGCGAAGGTCGCGCCTTCGCTGCCGCCGTCCGAGGCCAGGATGGTCGCTTCGCCGACCTGGAACTCGGCGTGCATAATCTTGGCCTCGAAGCCCGGTGCCAGCATGCCTGGTGGCGGCGGATCGGGCGCGTCCTTGAACCGCATCACTATGCCGACCTTGGCGCCGACGGCAGACCGGTAGAAGTCGAGCGCCTCCTCGCAGCGTCCACCGAAGATCCGGTAGGGCTGAACGAATGTCGTGGCGATGGTTTTGTCGGTGCTCATGGTCTGTCCTCCGGTGCCGTGGTCGTGGGGTTCATTGTCGCGCGGAAAATATATACCGACTAGTTGGTATGATTCAATCCTGAATTTTCCAGTCACCCAAAAAAGTCATCGCTGGATCGACCACGGTGCTGTCCGACGCGGCGAGGACGGCCCCGAACGCGACACTGCCCGTCGCGATTCAGTGGGACGAACATGTCGGCGCGGGGTTACGGTGAGAGGCGCGCCGGCCCGCGCGCGTCCGAGGGAGCACCGGGAATGGCCGATTCCGACCGTCACAGTCTCGCCAGCCCGACCTCCATGCTGCTCAATCTCGGGCATGCGATGGATCACTGGGTGATCGCGATCTTCCTCTACACCGTCAGCGTGATCGCGGGCGTCTGGGGCACCGACTGGAAGGAGCTGACGCCCTACGCGTTCGGCGCGTCCTTCATGTTCGGGGCGGGGTCGATCGTGTCGGGCAAGCTCGGCGACCAGTGGGGCCGCCGCGTCATGATGATCATTTTCTTCGCCGGCCTCGGCGCTTCTTGCCTGGTGATCGCGCTGTGTCAGACGCCCTGGCAGATCGGTCTGGCGCTGACGCTGATGGGGGCCTTCGCCTCGATCTACCATCCGGTCGGCATTCCGATGCTGGTGCAGAAAGCCGACAAGCCGGGCTTCGTGATCGGCGTCAATGGCCTGGTCGGCAATCTCGGCATCGCCGCGGGCGCCAGCGTGTCGGTGATGCTGGCGACGCGCTTTGGCTGGCAGGCGGCCTATGTCCTGCCGGGCGTGGTATGCCTCGTCGCGGCAGTGCTGTTCGCGATGCTCGTGCCGGCGGAGGAAGAGGCGCCGTCGAAGCGCAAGGGCAAGACGCTCGACCTGCCGCCCGCCACGATGGCGCGGGTGTTCCTGATCATGACCTGCACGGCGCTGTCGGGCAGCATCGTCTTCAACTTCACCACCAACGGCAACGGCGAGATGCTGAAGGCGGGGGTGGCGGCGCTGGCCAACGATCCGTGGCTGCTCGGCGTCACGCTGTTCGGCGTTTTCGCCATTGCCTCGCTGGCGCAGCTGGTGGTCGGCGCGCTGATCGATCGTTATCCGCTGAAGACCATCTATCTGCCGGTCGTGTTGTGCCAGATTCCGCTGTTCGTGCTGGCCTCCTACAGCTCCGGCTGGGCGCTGGTGGCCGCGACGACCGCCTTCATGGTGTTCGTGTTTGGCGCCATTCCCTTCACCGACGCGATGATCGTGCGCTACATCGACGACCGGCTGCGCTCGCGCGTGACGGGCATGCGACTGGCCATCGGTTTCGGCGGCAGCTCGCTGGTGACGGCGCTGATCGGCCCCGGCGTGAAGGCGGCGGGTTTCCCGACCCTGCTGCTTGTGCTGGCGGTGGTGGCGGCGTTCTCGCTGCTGGCGCTGTCGTTCCTGCCGGACGAACGCAAGGCGATGGCGGCGGCGCAGGCGATGAAGCCGGCGGAGTAGGGACGATGGCGTCGACCTGGTTCGCGACGCGGGTGTTGCCGGTCTCGCTGATTGTGATCGGCGTCGCGATCGGGGTCGCCAACGCGATCGCGCTGCTGGTGGCGAACGCGTACTTTCCCCGTTCGTTGATGGCGATACTGGCCCTGCTGCTGGTCGGCGTCGCGATGCTGGTCTTTCCCGGCGCCCGGTTTCCGCCCGGTACGCCGGCCGCCGAACAGGGCCGTCGCTACATGGCCGAGGCGCCGGTGCTGCACAAGGCGATGTGGATCGTGTTCGGCGGCGTCGGCGTCGCGGCCGGCTTCTACGCGCTGACCCGGCTCGGCCATATCAACCTGTAGCGCGTACCGATCGCCATGACCGACGCGAAGCCGACCCTGATCACGCTCGACTGGGGCACGAGCAGCTTGCGTGGCTGGCTGCTCGGCGCGGACGGCGCGATCCTCGAACGCCGCTCGGGCGGACCCGGCGTGCTGGCGGTCGCCGACGGTGATTTCGAAGCCGCGTGCCGGGCCTTCGTCGCCGGTTGGCCGTCGCTGGCGCTGGTTGCCTCGGGCATGGTCGGCAGCAAGCAGGGTTGGGTCGAGGCGCCCTATGTCCAGTGTCCGGCGGGCTTCGACGCCATCGCCGCGGGGCTGGTCGCGACGCGGGCCGGCGTGGACGTGGCGATCGTGCCGGGCGTCGCGGCGGTGCCGAGGATCGGCGCCCCCGACGTGATGCGGGGCGAGGAGACGCAGATTTTCGGCGCGCTGGGCGAGGCCGGCGGCTCGGGTCTGTTCGTGCTGCCGGGGACCCACAGCAAGTGGGCGCAAATCGTCGACGGCCGCATCGCGCGCTTCGCCACCTACATGACGGGCGAACTGTTCGCGGCGTTGCGCGGCCACACCATCCTCGGGCGCCTGATGGATCCCAAGGCGATGCCCGACCTTGGGTCGGAGGCGTTCGAGGCCGGCGCGGAAACCGGCTGCCACCACGGCGACGACCTGCTGCACCGCCTGTTCGAGGTCCGCACGCTCGGGCTGTTCGAGCGCCTGAGCCCGCGCGAGGCACCGAGCTATCTCTC
>CAMDVZ010000424.1 GCA_945878895.1 Caenispirillum bisanense
AGATAGCTGGTCTCGCGGTCCGTCGGGCGGAAGTTGCTCATCGCGGGGCGCTCCTTCCCAAAGCCGTCCCACGATTCTATACGGACGCGATTCCCGTGGGAATCCCCGACCATCCCCCACGATGCTTTAAGTCCGACAGGCTGCTAGGGCCGTCCCTCGCCCGGCAGCAGGATGTCGAACATGAACGTCGGCTGGTCCTGGTCGAGCGCCGCCATCAGCATGGCGAGCTTCGCGGCGTCGCCGCCGATCTTCAGTTTCCCCGACGCGAGCGCCTCGGGAATCGTGGTCTGCTTCAGCGTGATCGCGTCGAGCGTCGCGCGGGTCGTCTCGACGCTGGCATCGGCGTCGGGTGCCGCCGCGTCCATGCGATGGGTCAGCGTGGCGTGCCGCAGCGTCTGCTGGACCCGCTCTCCGCGGTCGGTGAATGTCCAGTTCACGCAGACCCGACGATCGCCCGCGCGGGTCGGATCGAGCCGGATCGCCATCAGGTCGAAGAACGCGTCGGTGGCGAGCCCGGCCAGCGTGTCGCCGCCCATCACCGCGCGGCCCGACAGCTTTACGAGGCCGTGGCGGAGTTCCTGCGCGCCCTGGAGGTAGGCGTTGCGCCACGTCGCGGACTCCGCCTGATAACCCAGTTGCTCCAGCGCGTCGGCGCCGAGCCCGCGTGCCGGAATGTTCCCCGGCTCCGCGAACACCAGGTCCTTCATGACCTGCGCCACCCAACGGAATTCGCCTTGGGCGAAATCCGCGCGAGCCCGCTCCAGAACCGCGTCGGCGCCGCCCATGTAGGCAATGGTCTTGAGCGCGGCCTGGCGCGGTGGCAGCGGATCGAGATTGGCGGGATGGCCGTCGTACCAGCTGAGATAGCGCTGATAGACCGCCTTCACGTTGTGACTGACCGTTCCATAGTAGCCGCGCACCGACCAGCGTTTCGCCAGCTCCGGCGGCAGCGTCACGACTTCGGCGATCTCGGCCGGCCGCCAGCCGCGATTCATGTGGCGCAGCGTCTGGTCGTGGATGTGCTTGTAGAGATCGCGCTGCGCCTCCAGGTACTCGACGATCGTCGCGCGCCCCCAGGTCGGCCAGTGATGCTGGCCGATCAACACGTCGGTGCGCGGACAATAGAACGCGATGGCGTCGGCGATGTAGCGCGACCAGACGCGCGGATCGCGTGCCACGGCACCGCGCAACGGGATGAAATTGTGCAGCACGCGGCAGGCGTTCTCGGCCATGTTGAGGACGCCGAACGCCGGATAGAACATGTGCATCTCGGCCGGCGCCTCGGTCTCGGGCGCCAGCTGGAACACGATTTCCACGCCGTCGATCCGGTGCGTTTCCACCGGCTCCGCGATCGACATCGTCGGCGCAATCAGGCCAGGCGTCCCGCGCGCCACGGCCTTGCCGAGACCCGCGTCGACCTGGCCGCGCGGCCCCCGCTTCAGCAGATGCCCGAACTGGAACTGGGCGCGGCGGATCATCGGCGCGCCCGCCAGCACGTTCTCGCCCGCGATGGCGTCCATGAATCCGGCCGGCGCGATGACAGGCACGCGGCCCGCCAGCACGTCGGCGGCGTCCACCACCCCGCGCACGCCGCCATAGTGGTCGAGATGGCTGTGGGTGTAGATCACCGCCGTCACCGGCCGCTTGGGACGGTGCGCGAAATAGAGATCGAGGGCGGCGCGCGCCACTTCCGCGGTGGTCAACGGATCGATCAGGATCACGCCCCGCTCGCCCTCGATCACCGTCATGTTGGCGATGTCGAAGCCGCGCAGCTGGTAAATGCCGTCGACCACCTTGAACAGGCCGTTGGCCTTGTTCAGCCGTGCCAGCCGCCACAGGCTGGGATTGACGGTCGGCGGCGCCAGCTCACCGTCGATG
Organism: Caenispirillum bisanense; assembly: GCA_945878895.1. GTDB lineage: Bacteria > Pseudomonadota > Alphaproteobacteria > Reyranellales > Reyranellaceae > CAMDVZ01. The sequence continues at coordinate 1,879 of CAMDVZ010000424.1, forward strand.
AAATCGTAGTCGCCGGGGTTCCAGACCACCGTGCCGTTGGCTGCCCGCACGATGCCCTCCGGCACCGGCGCGATGAATCCACGTTGGCTGTCCTCGAAATCCGCGACGTCGTCGAACGGCAGGTCGGCCGCCATCGCCCGATTGGCCTCGATGGTTGCGGGCTCGGCGTCGCGCGGCATCGCCGGTTTCGGATCGCTGTCGGCCATGGATCGACTCTCCGGTGGTCGCGGCATCGCCCTTGCATGTCCGGACGCGCCGCCGCAGGTTCGCGACCGACCATACATCCGGATCGACCATGACCGCCAAGCCAACGATACGCGACTCGCGCGACGCAGACGTGCCCGCCATCGCCCGCATCTACGGCTACCATGTCCTGCACGGGCTCGCCTCGTTCGAGGAGGAGGCACCCGACGAGGCGGAGATGGCCCGCCGCCGCGCCGACATCCTGGCGAAAGGCTATCCGCATCTGGTGGCCGTCGCGAACGGCCAGGTGCTGGGCTACGCCTACGCCAGCGCCTACCGGCCGCGTCCGGCCTATCGGTACACCGTCGAGAACTCGATCTACGTCGACCATCGGGCACGCGGCGGCGGCATCGGATCGCTGTTGCTGCCGGCTCTGATCGAGCGCTGCGTGGCGGCCGGCTATCGCCAGATGATCGCGGTAATCGGCGACAGCGGCAACGCCGCCTCGATCGGGCTGCACGCCCGCTTCGGCTTCCGGAACGTCGGAACGCTCCGCTCGATCGGCTTCAAACACGGGCGCTGGGTCGACAGCGTCCTGATGCAGCGCGAACTGGGCGCCGGCGACGCGACGCCGCCGCTTTGACCGCTCAGGTCTCGATCTTGATGCCGTTGTCCTTGACGACCTTGGTCCAGCGCTCGGTCTCGAACGCCAGCCGCTGGCGGTAGGCCTCCGGCGTGCTGCCGGTGATGACGTAGCCGAGATCGACGAACTTCCGCCGCAGCTCCTCGTCCTTGAGCAACTGGGCGATCGCCTGGCCGTAGCGTTCGACGACGGGCGCGGGCAATCCGGCCGGACCAACCAGACCGTAGAACACCGCCGATTCGAGGCCCTTGTAGCCGAGCTCGCCGATGGTCGGCACGTCGGGCGTGATCGGCGTGCGCTCGTTCGACGCCACCACGAGGCCGCGCATCTTGCCGGCCCTGGCGTGCGTGGCCGAGGGCAGGATCACGTCGACGATGTAACTGACATGACCGCCCATGACGTCGCGGATCGCCTCGGCGGAGCCCTTGTAGGTGATGCTCTCGACGTTGAGTTTCGCCTGCGCCCGGAACAGTTCGCCCCACAGATGCGGCAGGTTGCCGAGGCCGGACGCGGCGTAGCGCACGCGCTGCGGCTGGGCGTTGATCCAGGCCGCCGTCTCCTGCCACGTCTTGCCCGGCAGGTCGTTGTTGCCCGCGGCGTAGACGGGGATGTCGACGATGGTCGAGATCGGCGTGAAGTCCTTGGCCGGATCGTAGGGCTGCTTCAGCCCCAGCGCGACGTTGGTCGCCAGCGTCGTGGTGCCCAGCAGCAGCGTGTTGCCGTCGGGCTTCGACTTGGCGACGATATCCATGCCCACGATCGTGTTTCCGCCGGCCCTGTTCTCCACGATCACCTGCTGGCCCAGCATGGTCGTCAGCTTTTCGGCCACGAGCCGGGCGGTGACGTCGGTGGCGCCGCCTGGAATGTAGGGCACGACGATGCGGATCGGCTGGCCCGCCGTCTGCGCCCGCACGGCGCTGGCCGCGACGATGGTGAATCCGGCGACGGTGGGCGCGAGGCGGCGGCGGCTGATCATGGACGGTCTCCCCGAAATGCCCGCCGGATGTATCAAGCCGGGGCGGCGACGGCAAACCCGCAAGGCGTCAGGCCCGGTCCCAGCCAACGATCCCGGCCGCGCGCGCGATGCGCCACAGGCCGCGCGGCGTGACCGCTTCGTCCGCGATGGTCGCCTCGACGCCCTGGGCGGCCAGCACGCGCTGGTAGGCGCGACACAACGGTCCGGCGCCGACCAGGACGACGCCTTCCTCCGGCAACGGCATGTGGCGCAGGGCCGCGGC
>CAMDVZ010000425.1 GCA_945878895.1 Caenispirillum bisanense
TCAGCGGCCCAGCGAAGCGAGATGCCCTGTCTGTCGATCATGCCCTCGCTGTTAAGGCAGTACTCCGGGTCACGGAAGCCGGTCCGCCCGAGTCACTCCGCCGCAGCCCAACCGTCAGGCAGATTCACTTATCTTGGCGGCTGTCCTTAACTGTTGATTCGATCGCGACTGCGGCCCACGACGCGGTGAATCGGCCTTTGTCGTGAGGAGTCTGGTCGCCCGTCTCGTCCGACGGCGACGGCGCCCGCCAAGCAACGACGCTGAATATGGCAACGTCGGCGTCGAAGGAGACTTTCGCGGACGGGGCATGATCTGGACGGCGGGGCTTGCCGAGGTGCAACAACAAATAACGCCATAAGAGCCATGAATTTTGACGTGTGTCGATGGATCGTGTTCGTCCCGAGATCTCGCCCGACGGCGGTCGCGCGTCCGGGGACGAGCGACCGCTTCGGCGCTACTTCATCGACGAGAAGGGTGCCGGGATCAGCAGCGTCGACTGCATCTCGGCCAGCATGCCGCCGGCCTTGGCGAGGAAATCCTTCCACTCGGGGTCCTGCTGCACGGCGGCGCGGGCGGCGGCGCGGGCGACGCCGTCCTTGTAGGCCCACATGTGCGCCACTTCGTTGGGCTGCGGGAACTCGCCGGTCCAGACGCCGACGTTCTTCGAGTATTTCTCGCGCGCGGGCATCACCGCCTTGAACAGCTCCGACCACGGCTTGGCCTGGCCGACGTTGGTGCGGTAGATGCGCAGCTCGTAGATGTTGCCGCTCTCGGCCGGCGGCTTGACGGGCAGCACGCCGTTCCACAGCCGCAGATCCTGGCGTGCCAGCAGCGGACGGATCGCGGGAACGTATTCCTCGGTCCAGCGCTTGTTCTTTGCCAGCTCGCCGCGCAGCCGGTCGCGCTCGGCGAAGCTGTCGTAGCTCCACAGGTGCCAGATCTGGTTCAGCGCGCCGTGCTCGGCGATCCAGTAGCCGTAATTGTGGCCGTAGTCGTTGCCGCGCACCGGGCGGCCGATGTTCTGCGCCACCTCGATGTATTTCGGCAGCGCGCCGGCGTTGAACGTGTAGGTCCGCATTTCGTAGATCATGTCGACTTCCTCCCCTTGAAAAGCGGCGCACTCTAGCCGGACGCATGGGTCGGGTCGACGCGCCCGGCGCCGCTCTGCCATGCGGAACCGGCTCGCCGATTCCATCCGGATCGATCCGCCCGGCGCGCTACGATATGGCTGATGGAGATATCGGGAGAGACATCGTGACGTTCGATTTCAAGGGCAAACGCGTCGTCGTGGCCGGCGGCAGCCGCGGCATCGGCCGCTCCATCGCGCTGGGCTTCGCGCAAGCCGGCGCCCGCGTGTCGATCTGCGCCCGCGAGCCCAACGCGCTGGAGGCCACGTGCAAGGAATTGTCGGCGTTCGGCCAGCAGGCGCATGCCGGCAGCTGCGATCTCTCCGACGGCCCCGCCGTGGTCGGGTATGTCGGCGCCGCCGCCGCGGCGCTGGGCGGCATCGACGTGCTGATCAACAACGCCTCGGGCTTCGGCAGCAGCGACGACGAGGCGGGCTGGGCGGTCAGCCTCTCGGTCGACGTGATGGCGACCGTGCGCGCCTCCAACGCGGCCATCCCGCACATGCTGACCGCCGGTGTCGGCCACATCGTCAACATTTCCTCGATCTCGGGGCTGCGTCCCTCGACCCGCACGCCGCCCTATGGCGCGGTGAAAGCCGCGATCATCCACTACACGACCTCGCAGGCGGCGGGCCTCGCGCGCAAGAACATTCGCGTCAACTGCATCGCGCCCGGCTCGATCGAATTCCCTGGCGGTTCGTGGGAACAGCGCAAGACCACGGCACCACAGCTCTACAACGCCATCCTCAAGAGCATTCCGTTCGGACGGCTGGGCTATCCCGAGGAAGTCGCCAACGTGGCGCTGTTCTTGTGCTCGCCGCTGGCGCATTGGGTCACCGGCCAGACCATCGCCGTCGACGGCGGCCAGATGCTCGGGGCCTGATCGTTCGCATTCCGCGTTTTCCGTTCCAGATCGAGGGAGATCAATCATGGCAGGCAAGTTCACCGACCTCGGCGTCAGCACCGAGGGCCACGTCGGCATCGTCGAGATCCAGCGTCCGCCGCACAATTACTTCGACAACTCGCTGATCAACCAGATCGCCGACGCGTACGAGGATTTCGACCGCGACGACAACGTCCGCGCGATCGTGCTGTGCGCCCAGGGCAAGTCGTTCTGCGCCGGCGCCGATTTCGCCAACCGCCCGGCCACTGGCGCGGCCGAAGCCGGCAAGCATCTCTACAAGGAAGCCACCCGCATCTTCCGGGCGAAAAAGCCCCAGGTCGCGGCCGTGCAGGGCCCGGCCATCGGCGGTGGCCTTGGTCTGGCGCTGTCGGCCGACTTCCGGGTCGCCTGCAGCGAGGCGCGCTTCAGCGCCAACTTCACCCGGCTCGGCTTCCACCCTGGCTTCAGCCTGACCTACACCCTGCCGCGTCTGGTCGGTCAGCAGAAAGCCAATCTGCTCTTCTACACTGGCCGTCGCGTGACCGGCGACGAGGCGGTCGCGATGGGCATGGCCGACGTGCTGGCGCCGCTGGCCGATCTGCGCAAGGTGGCCTTGGCGCTGGCGACCGAGATCGCCCAGTCCTCGCCGCTGGCGGTGCAGTCGACCCGCGAGACCATGCGGCGCGGCTTCGCCGACGGCGCCGAAGCCGCCACCGAGCGAGAGCTGACCGAGCAGGACTGGACCCGCAAGACCTCGGACTTCAAGGAAGGCGTCAAGGCCTGGGGCGAGAAGCGCCTGCCGAACTTCCAGATGAAGTAACGGAGCCGCGCCCGACTTTCATACCTTCCCCCGCTGAAGCGAGGGAAGGTATGATTTTTCGCGGTTTCAACAGCTTGCTTGCCGTATGGAGGCCGATTGTCGCCGTGCGCAGGGACGAGCTTATGCAATAGCGCCCACGGCGGAGCGCTTTCGAAGCGGAATGGTCCGCCCATCTCGCGTCCCCGCGGACGCCAATCGAACCAGGGAGAATCGTCATGGGTCAGGTCAGCGGCAAGGTCGCCATCGTCACCGGCGGCGCGTCGGGCATTGGGGCGGCGTGCGCGGAAACGTTGGCGCGCGAGGGCGCCAAGGTCGTCGTCACCGATGTCGACGACAAGATGGGCAACGAAGTGGTGGCCCGCATCGCCGCGGCCGGCGGCACCGCTATGTTCCTGTTCCAGGACGTCACCGAGGAGCAGCGCTGGCCCGAGGTGATCGCGGCGGCCGAGAAGGCTTACGGTCGGCTCGACATCATGGTCGCCAACGCCGGCATCGGCGTGTCGGTCCCGTTCTTCGCCGACATGAGTCTGACCGAGTGGCGGCGCCAGCAGGCGATCAATCTCGACGGCGTCTTCATGTCGGCGAAATACGCCGTGCCGGCGATGAAGCGGGCCGGCGGCGGCTCGATCGTGATGATGTCCTCGGTGGCGGGCCTGCGCGGCTCGCCGGGGCTGGCCGCCTATTGCGCCACCAAGGGCGGCGTGCGGCTGTTCGCCAAGGCCGTGGCGCTGGAATGCGCCCAGATGAACCTGAACATCCGCTGCAACTCGGTCCACCCCGGCCTGATCGAGACGCCGATCTGGACCAAGCTGCAATCCTCGGCCGGCCGCAACATCTCGGCCGACCTCGCGGTTCGCGCCAAGGCGGCCGTGCCGCTGTCGCGGGTCGGCGTTCCGCAAGACATCGCCGACGGCGTGCTGTTCCTGTGCTCGGACGCGTCGAGCTACATCACCGGCCAGGAGCTGGTGATCGACGGCGGAATCACGGCAGGCCAGGTGGCGCGGCGGGCCTGATGCCGGGAGATCGCCGTTCAACCACAGGTATTTCCTTCCCCCGCCGGCAAGGGCTGCCGCGTTCACACGTCTCGACGCATGACGGCGATACGAC
>CAMDVZ010000426.1 GCA_945878895.1 Caenispirillum bisanense
AGAGCTTCATCGCCGCGCCCGCCTACTCGACCTTGGCGCCCGAGATCTTCACGACCTCCGCCCACTTCGCCACCTCGGCCTTGATGAAGGCCGCGTACTGGTCGGGCGTGCCCGGATCGGGAATGCCGCCCAGCTCGATGATTCGCGCGGTGACTTCGGGCAGGGCGATCTGGGCGCGGATGTCGGCGCTGATCTTCTCCACGATGGCACGCGGAGTCCGGGCCGGCGCGACCACCCCGGACCAGCCCGCGGCGTCGAAGCCGGCGATGCTCTCGCCGATGCTCGGCACGTCGGGCAGCTTGGGCGCCCGCTTGGCGGTGGTCACGGCGATCGCCTTCACCCGGCCGGCCTGGATATGGCCGACCGCCGAGGTCACGCTGTCCATCATCAGCTTGATGTGCCCGCCGGTCAGGTCCGCGATCGCCGGCGCGCTGCCCCGGTAGGGCACTGCCGGCAGGTCGAGACCGGCCTTGTACTTGAACATCTCCATGCTGAGATGCTGCGAGCTGCCGACGCCGGGGACCGCGTAGCCGTGCTTGCCGGGCTCCTTCTTCGCCAGCGCGATCAGCTCGGCCAGCGTGTTGGCCAGGAACGACGGGTGCGCCACGATGACCAGCGGCACCAGGAAAATGTTCGAGCAGGGCGCGAAATCGGCGATCGCGTCGTAGGGCAGCTTGCCCGCGTGCAAACTCGGATTGATCCCGAGCGTGCCGCTGGTGCCGATCAGCAGCGTGTAACCATCGGGCGGCGCGGTTTTCACGCCCTCGAGGGCCGGGATGCCGCCACCGCCGGCCCTGTTCTCGACCACCACCTGCTGCTTCCAGACCGGCGTGAGGCGCTCGGCGATCAGGCGGCCGAACGTGTCGGCTGCCTGCCCGGCCGGAAACGGCACGATCATCCTGACCGGCTTGTCCGGCCAGGTTCCCTGGGCGCGGGCAATCGCCGGCATCGCCAGCGCGGCACCGGTGGTCGCGATGGCGCCGCGGCGCGTGATGGATCGGTTCATTTTTCTTCTCCCTGGAGTGCTGCCGTGCTTTACGCCACGCCGAGCAGGCGCCGCGCCAGCGTGAGGTGCGGTTTGTCGAGCATCTTGCCATCCATTTTCGTGACCCCGCCATTGCCGGCGGCGGCGAACGCGGCGACGATCTTGCGCGCCCAGTCGAGCTCCGCCTCCGAAGTGGCAAAGACGCGGTTGATGGTCTCGATCTGGGCGGGGTGGATGGCGTACTTGGCGAGAAAGCCCATCCGCTTGGCCATGACGCATTCGGCTTCGAACCCTGCCGCGTCGCGAAAGTCCGGATAGACCGTGTCGATGGGCGTCGCGCCGGCACTGCTGGCCGACAGCAGACACACCACGCGGGCGTAACGGAACGTATCGTCGAGGCGGCCGTCCGGACCAGCCTTGGCGATGGCCCCGATGTCGGCAGACAGGTCCTCGCTACCCCAGGTGATGCCGCTCAGGCGAGCGTGGGCGAAGCGGCGCGAGGCAGCGTTCAGCACCGACGTTGCCGTCTCCGTCACCAGCGCCTCGATGCGCGTGCGACCCGGCGCGATGCCCTCGCGGGCCTCCAGCGCGTCGAGCATGTGGCCGAGCCGGTCGATGTCGGCCTGGCTCTCGCACTTGGGCAGCAGGATCGCGTCGGGCCGACCGACCACGATCGCCGCCAGATCGCCCGCCATCAGGCCGGTGGTCGGGCCGTTGACGCGCACGACCTTGAAATGGGTCGTGGCGACATGCGCGAGAAGATGGTCGCGCACGATGGTCCGGGCCACGTCCTTGCGCTCGGGACCGACCGAATCCTCGAGATCATAGATCAGGGCGTCGGCCGGCGAGGTGGTCGACTTGCCGAGCTTCTTGAGATCGTCGCCGGGCACGAAGAGATAGGAGCGGATCATCGCGGCCTCACGCGCCCGCCGGACGCTTGTGGATCAAACCTTGCCGGCGGCAATAGGCGACCTCCTCGCCGCGCTGGTTGAAAGCGCGGTGCTCGAACTCGACGATGCCCGCCATCGGTCGCGACTTGCTCTCGCGCACCGCGACGATTTTCGTCTTCATTTTCAGCGTGTCGCCATGGAACACCGGCTTGGGAAACCGCGTGTCGCTCATGCCGAGATTGGCGATCGTGGTGCCGAGCGTGGTGTCGTTGACGCTGATGCCGATCATCAGCCCCAGCGTGAACAGGCTGTTGACGATGCGCTGGCCGAACTCGGTCTTCGAGGCGAATTCCTCGTCGAGATGCAGCGGCTGGACGTTCATGGTCAGCGTGCTGAACAGCACGTTGTCCATCTCGGTCACCGTGCGGGTCCAGGGATGCTCGAACTCCATCCCGACCTTGAATTCCTCGAACCACAGACCGGCCACGCGCTTCTCCATGCCATCGGCGCGACCCGCCGTCGCGCCCGAGGGGGCAAGCTGGCGGCGGAGCCCCCGTCCCGTCAAGATGCGTCACGCCTGCCGTCCCACGGAGAGACACCGATGAACCCGACCCCGCCCGCCTCGCCCTTCTTCCGCGAGGAGCACGACATGCTGCGCGCCCAGCTGCGCCGCTTCGTCGACGAGGAGGTCAAGCCGGTCGCCGCGAAATGGGAAGAAACCGGTTCCGTGCCCCGCGAAGTTCTGCGGCGCATGGGTGAACTGGGATTCCTCGGCATCCGCTATCCGGAGAAGTTCGGTGGCGCCGCGATGGACACGCTGGGCAGCGTGGTTCTGGCCGAGGAAATGGCGCGTTCGACCTTCGGCGGCTTCGCCATCACCGTGCTCGTGCACACCGACATGGCTTCGCCGCACCTGATGAACGCCGGCACGCCCGAACAGCTCGACCGCTACATGCCCGACATCGTGGCGGGACGGAAGATCGCCGCCGTCGCGGTGACCGAACCGGGTGCGGGATCGGACGTCAAGGGCATCCGCACCACGGCTCGCAAAGACGGCGGCGACTACGTCATCAATGGCTCGAAAATCTTCATCACCAACGGCGTGCTGGGCGACGTCTATTTCGTCGCCGCCAAGACCGATCCGAACGCGCGCGGATCGGCCGGAATCTCGATCTTCATCGTCGACAAGGGCACGCCGGGATTCACGGTCGGCCGCGCGCTCGACAAGATGGGCTGGCGCTCCTCCGACACCGCCGAGCTGGTGCTCCAGGATGTCCGGGTGCCGGCGTGGAACCTGCTCGGCGAGGAGCATCGCGGCTTCTACGCCGTCATGAAGAATTTCCAGAACGAGCGCGTCGTGCTGGGCGCGCAAGCCGTGGCGGAAGCCGAAACCGCACTCGACCTGACGCTCGCCTACGTCATGGACCGCCAGGCGTTCGGCGCGCCGCTGTGGGAGAAGCAGACCATCCGCCAGCGCCTCGCGATGCTGGCCTCGAAGGTCGCCGCCGCGCGACAGCTCGTCCATCACACCGCCTGGCGCGACGGTCGCGGCGAGGAGTGCGTGCGCGAGGTCTCGATGGTCAAGGCGCTGTGCGGCGAGCTGGTCAACGAGGTCCTCTACACCTGCCAGCAGTTCCACGGTGGCATGGGCTACATGCGCGAAAGCGCCATCGAGCGGATGGCGCGCGACGCCCGCGTCCAGTCGGTCGGCGGCGGCGCCACCGAGGTCATGCTGGAGGAAGTCGCCAAGCGGCTGGGGCGCTGATCCGCCACGCGGAAAACCCGACGTAGCGCAATCGGTACAATCGCGCCATAAACCCGCCGGGCGGGCCGATCGCGATCCGCCGCCAACGGAGCGGAACGATGTCGACGACGCCGATCACCACCCACGAGAACACCGCCGGTCACGAGGCGCTGGCCGAGGCATCGCGGGCCGCCGGCGTGCGCGCCAGAATCGACCGCTTCTTCTTCCTGCGGCACGGCCGCACGGCCGGCAATATCGGCCGCGTCTACCAGCACCCCGACATTCCGCTGGCGACCGAGGGCTTC
>CAMDVZ010000427.1 GCA_945878895.1 Caenispirillum bisanense
GCCCGTCATCTGATCGAGAATTTCTTCGCCCGCCTCAAGCAGTACAGGGCCATCGCCACCCGCTACGACAAGACCGCGCGCAACTATCTCGCCGCCGTCCACCTCGTCGCCGCACTCATTTGCCTCAATTGAGGACAGGCCCTAGGCCCTCGATGTGCAGGAACCAAGACGGTCGGTGTGTCGAAACCGGGGCATTTTGTCGTCAGGCGCGGACCTGGGAAATCCGGCCGGTCATCGGAATGAAGTAAACGCCGACGTCGCGACGCGACAGGATCTTGCCGTCGGCGTCCTTGGTGAACACGTAGAGAACCTGTTCGCGCCGGAAGGGCTGGCCGACCGGGATGATCAGGCGACCGGTGCCCGGCTTGAGCTGGCGCAGGAGCTCCGGTGGCACGTGCTGGGCGACGCACGTGACCATGATGATGTCGAAGCCCTCTTTCTCCTCGGGCCAGCCGAAATAGCCGTCGCCGACGCGGCTCTGGACGTTGTCGTAGCCCAGCGGCTTGAAGATCCGGCCCACGCCCCGGCCCAGCGGCTCGATGATCTCGATCGATAAGGCTTTGGCGACGACGCGCGACAGCAGCGATATCTGGTATCCCGAGCCGGTGCCGATCTCGAGCGCGCTCTCGCCCGGACGCGGCTTCGACAGCTGCGTCATGTAGATCTTGCCGAGATAGTCCGACAGCGCCGAACCGTAGCCGATCGCCCAGGGATGGGCGTTGCCTTCGTAGGCCGACTGGCCAAAGCCGAAATTGCCGGCGTAGTTGTAGTGGAAATACTCGCGCGGGACCTCGTTGAAGGCGCGCAACGCGTGCTCGTCGGGGCGGCCGAACTTGCCCTTGAGGTAGGCCTCGACCGCCTGGCCCGCGTAGCGGCGGCGCTGCATGATCGTGTCGAACGCTCCCCGCGTCACGAGATCGGGGCGGCGTCCGCTTTGCCCCATCGCGTTCAGGTAGGCGTCGAAGGTCCAGTCGCCCAGGCCTCCGAGCGCGCTGGCGCCGCTGGCGGCGAACACGGGGGTGGCGGCGAGGCCTGAGAGGAGGGTACGGCGGGAAAGGTCGGTCATGGCCATCGCGAGGGGTCGAATCAGCGGCGGGATATGGGTAAGCACAGGAATACCGCTACGTAAAGGAAGATCGCGGTCACCAGCAAGATGCGAAATCCTTCCGCCGTCGCCAGGAGGTTGGCGAGCGGTGTCGCGATCACCGAACAGGCGCCATTCATGGCCCATGCCCAGGGTAGCAGGCCCAGGCGTCGGCCGTCGAACTGGCTCAGTCCGAGCGACATCGGCATGCCGAGCGCGACCGAGACCGGCGCCGACACGAGGATCAGGATCGCGACCTTGGCGGCCAGCGGCTGGGTGGCCGTGGCGCCCAGCAGCACGTCCAGCCAGACGAACGCCAGCTCGCACCAGACGAGGATCGCCAGCACCGACAGCGCCAGCCCCATGCGCGGCCGCGCCCGGTACCACTGCGCCATCTGACTGCCGACACCCGAGGAGATCAACATCGTCGCCAGAATCAGGCCAAACGCGAACGTCCGGTCGTGCAGATAGTATGCAGCCTTCTCGATCAGGTAGATCTCGAGCATCAGGAACCCGAGGCCGAGGCCCGCGAAGTACGCCAGCGATTTCAGGAACTGGGTCCACGACACGCCGGCCGCGGCCCGCTTGCGCAGCGGCAGCAGGGCGACGATCAGCGCGATCACGAGGGCTTGCGCCAGCACCGCGATGTTGACCAGCCACACCAGTTCCTCGCGCGGCACCAGCTCGACCCGGTCGAGAATGGCGCCGATGCGCCACAGCGGCAGCACGGCGTTGAAAAAGGGCCGGTCCAGCGTCGGTGGCCGCAGCCGGAAGAAGCCATGGAATGGCGATGGCTCGCCCGCGACCGCGGCGTCCGCTTCGCGGCGCATCGCGTCGGGGCCGGGTTCGGCGCTGGGCGCCTCGTTGATGTCGAACGACACGACGGGCAGTTGATTGTAGACGGTCGCGCCTGCGATGTCGCGGCCGGCCAGGTACACCAGATCGAACGAGCGTTCGTCGCAGAAGCGCCGGACGGTTTCGAGCGCGGCGTCGGTCCATGGTTCGGCCGACAGCAGAAGGCGGACGTTGAACGCCGAACGGTAGATCACCAGATGCCGGCCGGGCTCGCGGGCGCCGGCCTGGCGCAGCGCCGCGCGGGCGGTGGCGAAGGTCTTGACCGCATAGACCGTGAACTCGCGGATCGAGACCGGCAGCGACAACATGCCGCCGGGTTTCAGCAGCCCGACATAGGCGCCCAGCGTCTCCACCGACAGCGCCGCCCGGTTGGTGTCGGACTGGCCGAGGAACTCGCGCGTGATGTCGATGATGTCGTAGGTGGGCCCCTCGCCGAGCGCGCCGACCGCCAGCGGACTGGTTCCCAGTACCGCCAGGTTGGGGCGGCCGAGCAGGGGAGGGGCCGGCCCCATGCCCTCCAGCAGGGCGCCGCGCAACACGACGTCGGGTTCGAGCGCGTCGATCCGGGCCGCGCCGGCGTTGAGCGCCTCGTGGATCCGGAAGCCGCCCGCCGCGCCGACCAGCAGCGTCCGCGCGCCCGGCCGCAGCCGGTAGGGCAGCGAGTCGAGGGCGGCGCCGAAATAGGCCGTGTCGACCATGCTGGCGCGCGGCACCGCGGCGATCCGGTTGCCGTCGGCGTAAAGGCCGTAGGCACGCGGCAGTTCGGCGCCGCCGAGCATGCTGGCGTTGTTGGAGATGTCGGTGTCGAGGCGTTCGGTGAAATTGTCGAGCAGCAGATACTGGCCCTTGGGCGAGAGCCGGGATGCCACGATCCGGCTGCCTTCGGTGTTCATCGGCGGGAAGATTTCCTTGTACTCGTTCACCCGCGCCTGGTTGAACAGCAGCAGGCTCGCCTCGCACAGCACGAACACGCCGACCGCCGCGATCCGGACCGTTCGTCGCGGAAGCTGCGGCGATATCTCCAGGAAAGCCGCCACCAGCAAGGCCGGGATCAGGCAGGCCACGAGGTGGAACGGTGGCACCACGAACATCAGCGCCAGCCCCAGCGCCGCACCCAGCCCGGCGCCGGCGAGGTCGAACGCGTATACTCGCCCGATCTCGTCGTTGTAGAGCACGAAGTAGAGCGTGACGTAGAGGCCGACCAGAAAGAAGAACGGGAAGAGGGCGGCGTAGAACTGGCCGATGTTGAGCAGCTGCGCGTCCCACAGCTGGCGGTTCTGGAGTTCCAGCGGATTGAACGGCACCAGCGTCGTCCAGTGCCAGCCCGCGGTGGCCGCCACCAGCATCAGGATCGGCAGCAGCGGCAGCAGGACGGTGATGTGGCGGACCAGGAAACGCTGCGCGAGCGAGGCCACGATGCCGCTGGCGGCCAGGCCCACCATCGTCATCGAGATCACCCAGTAGCCGTACTCCGACCAGCTGGCGATCGCGAAAAAACGCGTCAGCGCGATCTCGTAGCCGATCGAGCAGAGGCAGACGAGGAACAGCGGCAAAAGGCGCGACGTTGGCACGCGCCTCGCGGAACTCGACAACGGACCGTTCCTCCCCGCCGCGATCCCCGTCAACCTGGTCTACGGGGCGCAGCGATTGCTGCCGCTGAAGCTGCGGGCGTTCATCGATTTCGCGACCCCGCGTCTGCGCGCCATCCTGGCGCCGACTGCATGAAGCAGTGACCCCGCGCATGGCCGCCAGGAGGGAGGGCGCCCTCAGGCCGCGCGCGATCCCGGCCGGTGCAAGGCGCCGAGGATGGTTTCGCGCAAAGCCACGACCGCCGTCGTAGCGCGCGAGCAGCTCGACGATGCGCGGGATCGCCACGAGATCGTACTCGCCGCGCGATATGGCGGTTGGCGTCGTCATGCCGCGCGCGATGAAGCCCGACATATGGTCGTGGTCGAAGGTGAGGCAGACG
>CAMDVZ010000428.1 GCA_945878895.1 Caenispirillum bisanense
CAGCGGCCCAGCGAAGCGAGATGCCCTGTCTGTCGATCATGCCCTCGCTGTTAAGGCAGTACTCCGGGTCACGGAAGCCGGTCCGCCCGAGTCACTCCGCCGCAGCCCAACCGTCAGGCAGATTCACTTATCTTGGCGGCTGTCCTAAGCTACGCGCGTGGTCGTCGACCTGGCGCCCGGCGGGTGGTCGACGACATCGACGGCCCAGCTGGCCAATCTCGGCGCCGGCCAGTTCGCGCGCGGCAACGTGTTCAACGCGTTGGTACCGAATGGCGCCTTTGGGTCGGGCGACTACCTCCGCCCGTATATCGAAAACGCCATCGGTGGCAGTGGCGACGACGCCATCGCCGGCAACGCCATCGGCAACCGCCTCGACGGCGGCATCGGCAACGACAGTCTGTCCGGTCTCGACGGCGACGACGCGCTGATCGGAGGCTCCGGCAACGACTATCTGCAAGGCGGTTCCGGGTTGGACCTCGTCAGCTACGAGCGCGCGCTCAACGGCGTGCTGGTCGATCTCGGCGCTGGCCTGGCGCGGGGCGACGGCGAGGACAGGCTCGAGACGATCGAGCGGGTGATCGGATCGGCATTCGGCGACGTGCTGCGCGGCGGCATCGCGGGCAACCTGCTCGAGGGCCGCGATGGCGACGACCTGCTGGAAGGCAGCGCCCTCCACGCCGACACCTTCGTCGGAAGCCCCGGCGACGACCGGCTCTACGGCGGCGGCGGGGCCAGCGTGGACGTCGCGACCTATGCCGGCGCCGCCGGTGGCGTCGTGGTCGATCTCGCGTCCGGCATCGCGATCGGCGATGGCACGGATGCCCTCGCGTCAATCGAGCTGGTTGTCGGCTCGGCGTTCGCCGACGTGCTGCGTGGCGGTGCTTCCGGCGAATCGCTCGACGGCGGCAACGGCAACGACATCCTGTTTGGCCGCAGCGGCAACGACACGCTGTCGGGTGGCTTCGGCGACGACACGTTCTTCGGCGGGTTTGGCAACGACTGGCTCGACGGTGGCGTCGGGTTCGATACCGTCAGCTACGAGGACGCGATCGGCCGCGTCGTCTTCAACGTGGGTGGTGCCCAGGCGGCGACCTTGGGCGAGGAGCTTCGCGCGAACACCGACCTGTTGTTCCAGATAGAAAACGTGATCGGCAGCCGCTTCGACGACTCTTTCACCGGAGCCGACTACAGCGCCGACGTGCTGCGCACGGCCTGGGGCAACGACCCGGTGAGCGGACTCGCCGGCAACGACACGCTATTCGCCAGCCGCGACGCCGACGCGGCGGAGTTGACGACCTACCGCCTGTATCTCTCCACGCTGGGGCGGGCGCCCGAGCTGGACGGGCTGGCGGCATGGGCGTCGGCGTTGCGGGGCGGCGCTTCCCTCGAGGCGATCACGTCCGGCTTCACCCGGTCTGCCGAGTTCGCCATCCGCTACGGCGCGCCCGACAACGGTTCCTTCGTGACGCTTCTCTACCAGAACACGCTGGGCCGGGGGCCCGACGCCGGCGGTCTCGCCTTCTGGACCAACGCGCTTGCCCGTGGCGCCAGCCGCGAGGTCGTGGTCAATGGATTTTCGGAATCGGCCGAGTTCGCGGCCGCCACGACGGGCGATGCCTACGCCCACGTCGCGCGCGAGTCCGATACCATTCGTGGCGGAGAAGTGTTCCGCATGCACCAGGCGGCGTTCGGTCGGGCTCCCGACGGCGACGGCTTCGGCTACTGGGTGGATGCGCGAAACCATGGCGTCGCCATCGGCCAGCAAGCCAGCGCCTTCGCCGGTTCGGCCGAGTTCGCGATCCGCTACGGCAATCCCTCGAACGCCGATTTCGTGACGCTGCTGTACGGCAACGTGCTCGGCCGCGCGCCCGACCCGGACGGCGCGGCCTATTGGGTGGACCGGTTGGCCACCGGCACGACGCGCGGCGACCTGCTGGCGGGCTTCGTGCAGTCGGCCGAGTTCGCCGCCCAGCAGGCACCGCGGTTCGCGGCCTACGTCGCGACGACGGGCGCCGGCATGGCCAACCGGCTCGACGGCGGTTCCGGCAACGACTTGTTGATCGGCGGCGGTGGCGCCGACACGTTCGTGTTCAACCGCATCCTGGCGGGCGCCGACCAGATCCATGGCTTCGACGCCACCGACCGCTTCGTGATGACCAACTTCGGCTACACGACGGCAGCGCAGGCGCTGGCGCGCTTCTCGCAGTCCGGCACCGACGTGATTTTCGTCGACCAGGGCGAGACCATCCGCATCCACGACACGAGCCTGGCGACCGTCGCGGTCGCCGGCTTCGCCTTCGTGTAGGCGACCGGTCGGCGGCGCCGGATATCCCGCGCCGCCGCGGTTGCTACTTCACCGACGAGAACGCGGTCGGCATCAGGATCTGGTTGCTGACGTTGGCGACGATCTGGCCGTCGGCCTCGGTCTCGGCGCGTTTGGCCAGCCACTCCGGATCGGACGCGAACTTGGCCCACTTGGCTTCGCGATCGGCCAGCGAGTCCCACGCCAGCAGGTAATAGAGGTCCTGGTTCGACTCGCCGATGGCGACGGTCCAGAAGCCGGCCTGGCGGATGCCGTGCTTCTCCCACAGCTTCAGGGTGATGGTGTCGAAACGCTTGAGCAGGGCGGGCAGGCGGCCCGGCACGCAGCGGTAGATTCGCAGTTCGTACAGCATGGTTTCCTCCGACGATTGTCACGGTACGGGTTCATCGTGCACCGGCGGACGCCCCCCGGCGACAGGGATTTTTCGCAAGCCCGCCATCGCCATGGCGATGCCTGTCCGGTCGACACCCCCCACCCCGCCGATCTGGCCGGACAAACGCGATGTCGCCCGGACAAGGCCGGTTTTCGCCGGACAAGCCGGCCAGTCGTCCGGACAAGCCGCCGGTTCACCCGGACGCCGGCCGGACAAAGGGCCAAGACGTCCGGACAAACCGCGGTCAAATCCGGACACCGGATCGAAACCCCCGGACAACCGCCCGACGACGACCCAACGCGCCCAGGGAAACCCCTCGTCGGCGAACGGCACGCATCCGGGACGGAGGTCGGCGGGGACTTTATTGCCTATATTATTCTCCAGATTTATTCATATGTCAATGCCTGCCGTGTCGACGTCACTCCTCCGGCGGATCGTCGAACCCCCAGGCGATCAGTTCCTCGACGCTGTGGACCTGGACGATGTCGGCCAGCGTCGCCAGCATCTCGCCGACATGCCGGTAAAACTCGCCCATCTGCTTGAAGGCCGCGAAGTCGCGCTCGCCAATGACGTCGGGACCGTGCCCGGCGATCAGCGTCTCGATATCGTGCCACGCCTTCCGGTACGCGGCGTGCCGGAGACGATCCTTCACCGCGCCAGCGTCTTCACCCGGTACGCCACGATGCGGTCCTTCAGCCCCGGCCGGGCGGCCGAGCGCACGAGGGCGGCGAGGTCGCGGTCGGGCTCGTCGCGCCGGGTCAGGCGGTGGATGGCGGCGACGGTGTCGGCGTCGAGGCGGGCGGCGGCTTGCCCCGCCGCCACGATCTCGGCCTCGACGGCGTCGGCGGGCAGGTGGTGGGTGGCGAGGCCGATGGCCTCGGCCTCCGTGTGCGGCACGACCCGGCCGGCGCGCAGGATGTCGCGGGCGCGATCGGCGCCGACCCGCTCGGCGAGGCGACGGGTGCCGAGCACGATGCCGAAGGCGGCACCGGGAAAGGCGAACTGCGCACCCTCGACGACGACGCGGCGATCACAGACGGCGAAGATGTCGGCACCCGCGCCGGTGACGCGGCCGGTGCCGACCGAGAGGGTGACGAAGGGTGCCGACCACAGCGCGTCGAGCATCGCCTCGATGCGCACCAGCCGCAGCAGCAGGTCGCCGTCGGTCATGTCCTCCAGGCCCTGGAGGTCGAAGCCG
>CAMDVZ010000429.1 GCA_945878895.1 Caenispirillum bisanense
CGCAGCCCCGGGGTCGCGCGCCGGCACGGCTTGCTCGGGCAGCTCGTCGAAGAGGCTGGCAGCGGTCTGGGGCATGGAAATCTCCCTCGACCGACAGTGAATCAGGCCGCCATTGCCGGCGCCAGGAAAAAGTCACAGCCTCTCGGCGTAGATCGTGGGCGTGAAGGCGAGGCTGACGCCATATTGCTTGAACGTTACGGTGGCGCCGTTGGTCCCGTTCGTCGCCACGATCGGGAATTCGCCACCGGCCAGAAACGACGCGGTCTCGCCCGACAACGCCGTCAGGTTCGGCTCCGCCAGGACCGCGATGAAGCTCTCGTTGGCCAGCACGTCGATCAACGCATTGACGTCGTGATTGGCGCCTGCGCTGCCGCCTCCGAGCACCGCGCCCGCCGGCGAGCCAAGGCGGCTGACACCGCTTGCGATGCTCTGGATATCGGTCGGCGTGCCGCCCACCAGCGTCACCTGGCCGAAACGTGCCGCCGCCTCCCAGTTGATACCGAGCCGTTTCAGCGCTCCCCGCTGTGCTTCGACGATACGCACCCGCAGCAGGACCTGATTGGGTCCGTCGACGGTCGCCTGCGTCTGCACCCGATCCTGGCTTCCCAGCATCATGGCCGCGATCCGTCGCGCTTCCTGCACTTCTCCTGCGGTCTTCGCCTGACCGGTGATCACGACGCGATCGCCCACCGAGTTGAACTGCAGCGTGCTGCCCGGAACGACCTGCTGCAGAGCGGCCCGCAGGCGAGCATGCTCGTGCGTCACCCGCACGACCGTGTTCAGTAGTACGGTATCCTTGTCGTCGGTCGCGTACAGCGAGGTTTCGCCCGGACGCTTCCCGAAGACGTAGATGGCCGTCGGCGACTTGACCTGGACGTCGGCGACATCGGGATTCGCGACGAACACGGTCGACGCCGGGCCCTTCAACCGGATCATGGTTCCCTTGCTGACTTCCAGCTGGAGGGTTGGCTGCTCGGTCGGGACCACCGCGGCACGGCCGAACGGGCGCTGGGCCGGATCCAGACCAGCGGTCGCCGCGGGCGGAGCGAATGGCGGCGGTGGCACCGCCGTTGGCGCCGGCGGAACCGGACCACCCGCGGGCGGTGCGCCGGGGCTCGCGGTCGGCGGGAATGGCGGTGGTAGTGGCGGCGGCGCCGACGGCCCGGTCTGGCCCGGTCGCGGCGGCAACGGCACCGGCGGAGCCTGGAGTCCGGTCGGCGCCTGGGCAATCTGACCGCCCGCTGGTTGCCGCCGCGCCAGCTCCGCGCGTTCGGCCGGCGTCGGCACCGCGGCGATCGAGCGACCCGTCACCGGATCGACGCTGGCGGATGCGGGCGTCTGGATGGCCGGCGCCGGTTCGGCTCCGCCGAACAGCCGGGCAAAGAAGCCACGACTATCGGCGGGCGCGACCGGCCTTGGTGGCTCGGGCTTGTCCTGGGCGACCTGACCATTGCCGACGCCGTCGGCTCGCATCGGCGCCTGCCGCCGACCAAGTTCGTCGTTGAAACGTCGATTGAGTTCTTCCGCCGACACGCCGCGGTCGCCGCCAGTGCCCGGCGCTGTCGTGGGCGAGGCCGGCCGAAGGGTCGGCGGCGGCGGAGCCGTCTGGGGGGCTGGCGCCGGGGATTGCGTAGGCAAGCCGGCCGGGCGGTTGATCGTCATTCCGCCGCCCTGCGCCTGAGCGACCACCGCGGCGAAGGCGGTCGGTACGAGAGCCGCGACGACGACAAACGCCCGCGTCGCGGAACGCGGGAATTTCTGGGGCGACGACGGCGTCATTGGACTCTCCCCCCGGGAACGGGTGGTGCGGCTGGTGGACCGGTAGCGGCCACGGCGGGTCCGCCGAGCGCTACGGCAGGCGCCGGCGTGCCTGCGCCGCCCTGAGAACCGGAATTCGGCAACGACACCGGAGGTCCTCGCAAGATCGTGATCGTGGGTGCCGCGAGCACGGTCCCGGTCGGACCGCCGAGCAATCGGCTGACGTGGTTGTCGCGGGTGAAGCTGTTGTCGCCGTCGTTGGCCCGCGCCAGCGACGAACCGTCGGCATCGACGGGGTCCTGCAGGCTGCGCAGGCTGAGCGACAGCTTGCCCATTTCCTGGGCGAGCGTGATGATCTCTGCCTGCTTGGGGGTGACCTCGAGCGTCGCGGTCTTGGCGACTTCGGGCCGTTCGCCCGGCCGGACGTCGAGCCGTTGGTCCATCGCGATGACGCGAACGTCGCGCAAGATCGTTTCGCTCGCCTGGCGTTCCTTGCCCTGGGTTTCGCCCGCTCCGACGCCGTGGGTCAGAATCAGGTCGACGCGGTCGCCTGCAAACACGAAGCCGGAGATGCCCGACGTGGCGGTGACCGGAATCGAGACCGCCCGCATGCCTGGCTGAAGGACGGCGGCCATGAACCCGCGGGTTCCCGACAACACCACGCGGCCTTCGGTAATGGGCTCGCCAACAGCCACCGGGCCGCGCGCGACCGCGCCGACGAAGTCCGACAGCGGACGACGTCCCTGGACGATGTAGCTTGGCGCGATCGTGCCATCGGGCCAGGCTTGCCACCGCAGATCGTCTGGCTTCACGATCTGGCCGGTCCGGATGTCGGTGCGAGCAACCAGCACCTGCAACGCCGGCGCCGCGGTGGGCGCGTCGGTGGTCACGGCCTTCGCCACGCGCGTGGTCGCGACTGGCGCCACCGGCTGGTTTGGATTGGCCGGTGGCGCCGTGCCCAGCAACTGCCGCCCGAAAAACACCATGGCGGCCGCCACGAGGAGCGCGACCGCGAAAAGACCGATACGCCCCGGGTTCATGATCTAGCCTCTGGCCTCGAACATCAGGCGCAAGCACACGACAACCGCTCCCGTCGCGATCGCCAGTCCATAGGGAATCCTGGCTTTCGAGATCGAGCCGCCTCCGGTGTCGATACCCGACGCGGCGGCGCGATCGCGAAACCCCGGCATCAGGAACACGAGGCTCAGCAAGCCACCGTGGAAGGTCGTGATCAAAAGAAATTCCGCGACATGGGCGGTGCCGGCCCAAAGCCCGATGGCGGCCATCAGCTTCACGTCGCCGCCGCCGAGGACCTTGTAGGAAAACAGGAACAGGCCGCCCGCGAACACCGCCAGGCAGACAGCCAACGACCAGAGCAACGTCCAGGCCGACGCACCACCCAGCAGCTGGATTCCGGCGTGGGGAACGAACAGGGCCACGATGGCGATGGAAATCGTGTTGGGAATCAGGAAGCGCGCCCAGTCGCTGAGCGCGGCGCCGATGATCAAGGCAGCGAATCCGCTAATCAGGGCGAGCTCGAGAAACTGGAGAGCCTGTGCCATGGTCGGGCACTCCGCGAGAGGGGACTGGACGGTCGAACGCTGGCGCCCCGCTTTCAGGCGAGGACACGGGCGGCGCCTTGGCGCCGCCCGCGCGGTCCGGTTGAACGTGGATCCTCTGCCAGCCTAGCCAGTTGCTAGAGCTTGGACGCCGTGTTCGTCATCGAGGAGCTCAGCTTGGTGCCGAGCGTGGTGAACGCCGCGATGGCGGCGACCGAAATCAACGCCGCGATCAGGCCGTATTCGATGGCCGTGGCGCCGGATTCATCCTTGATAGCCTTGCGGAACATGGACAGCATAAACGTATCTCCTGAGTTTAAAATGCGGCACGCTTTCAAGATACTGGAAATTGGGCTTGATCTTGATCGCGTCCCTTCGAGAGTCTTTTATTGGAACCGGCCCAACGACCGCCCCCCGTAACCACCGCCGACTCCCGTGCGGCTGCTACGAACAGGAGATTATGTGATACGTTAGGAGAAGTCAACAGTCTTTTAGACTAAAACATTAAATATGTATCATAAGCTAGTATTAACCTGTAATTTTCTAACCCCTGTTAGCTCACATCGA
>CAMDVZ010000430.1 GCA_945878895.1 Caenispirillum bisanense
CGCACCGGCGTGGCGCGTCGGCCGCTGAAGGCCGGCGAGGTGCTGCAGGACGCCATCGACGCGCAGTTGAAGGCGATCGGCGAGGACCCGGCGCTGGTGCGCGCGTTCTTCAGGGCCAAAGATGTAGCCTATATTACTGACTAATTAGTCAAGCGCCTGCCCTCGATCGGCGTCCTTCTGCCGAGCGCGGACGGCAGCGGGCCCTCGTGTGCGGCGCCGAATAGCTCGGTTCGGTCTCGCAGCAAGATCTCCGCGTCGTCCGCTCCGCAATGACGCACGGCCGCCCCGACCACGGCGTCGAGCACGGGCTGAAGGCCCGTGGACGAGCGCGCGATGATGTCGAGGATCTCGACGGTGGCGGCGTGCTGTTGGGTCAGCTCGTCGAGTTCGCGCGTGCGACCGGCCAGACGTTCTTCGAGCGATCCGCCGGCCGAATCGTCCGTGGCCGCGCCAGCCGTGCGCGTCGGAGCCGGTGAGCCGTGCACTCCGGTCATCGCTGCTGATTTCTCCCCGGAAGACTGCATGGCGAACAATTTGCCAACCATCCGCGTCAAGTGATCGAGTCGTTGGCCGACATTCTCCAGACGACCCTCTGGAACGAGACGAAAGCTATCATTCCGCCTGGTTGGCGGGAAGCCATGATCGGCGGGGACGCCAACCATTGAAAACACGTGCCGTTTTCGGCCCTCGCGAGATGCGTGAATCTGGTGGGGCGTGGCGCGCGGGGTGGTTCGCGGTTATCGTCGGCGGACGATGTTCAAGCCCCTGGATTTACCCGCGTTTCGCCCGCGCTTTCCGTGGTGGGGCGGCGATTTGCAGACGCTCGCGAGCCGGCTGGCGCCGCTGCCCGACGACATCCCCTCGGCGGCGTCGGAGCGGCTGCGCTTTGCCATGGACGACGGCAGCGGCGATGTCCTGCTCGGCATGCTGGACTGGCCGGTGGTCGATGGCGGCGGGCCGGCGCTGATCCTGATCCACGGCCTGACCGGCTCGCAGGACAGCCTCTACATGCGGCGCACGGCGCGGCATTTCGTGGCGCGCGGCCATCCGGTGTTGCGCCTGAACCTGCGGGCGGCGGGACCCTCGCGGGCGACCTGCGGCGACATCTACTACTCGGGGCGGACCGGCGATTTCCGTCGCGTGCTGGCGGCGTTGCCGGGCGACCTCGCGGACCGGGCGCTGGTCGGGATCGGCTATTCGCTGGGCGGCAACATGCTGCTGAAATACATGGGCGAGGAGGGCGAGCGGGCGTGGCTCGCGGCGGCAGCGACGGTGTGCGCGCCGATCGACCTGTCGGTCACCTGCGCCCACATGATGAAGCCGCGCAACCGGCTCTACCACAAGCATATCATCGCTGAAATGAAGCGCGAGGCGCTGGCCCCCGAAGCGCGGCTGACGGCGGCCGAGCGGGCGGCGATCGCGGGTTCCCGCACGGTGTGGGACTACGACGACCGCTTCATCGCGCCGCGCCACGGCTTCGCGGGTGCCGAGGATTACTACGACAAGAACATGGCGCTGCGGTTCCTGCCTGGCATCCGCAAGCCGACCCTGACGATTGCCGCCAGCGACGACCCGTGGATTCCGGCCGCCCTGTACGAACGCGCCCGGGCGCTGGGGAACGATGCGCTCTGCGTGAAGGTTACGCGTGGCGGTGGTCATGTCGGCTTCCGCTCCGCCGGCGACGATGTCGCCTGGCACGACCGGGCGATCGAACGGTTGCTGGCGGGGGTGCGGTAGGATGCGTCTGCTGGCGCGCGGACCCGGGCGCCTGCACATCCCGGCTCGTGACGAGAACGCGTTGCGCCGCATTGCTTTCTTCCCTTCCCCCGCCTCAGGGCCGCTAGCGGGCTGGGGGGGAAGGGAAGAAATCGTCGACGCGGGCGGATCGTCATGAAAGCTCTCGCGTTCTGCGAATCGCTGCTGTTAGAGACTCCACTCGGCCGCTTTCTGGCGATCCTGGTCGCCGTCGCGATGTTGCGGTCGGGTGTGTGGGCGATGCCCAACCTCGGGGATGCGCGGTTGATCGCGCTCGACCCGTTCGGGGTTCCCGCGCTACCGCCGCTCGGGGCCTATGTTGGCCTGAGCCGGTTGGGGCCGACGGTTGCCTGGGCGTTGGGCGCCACCGGACCGGTCGCGTTCTGGCTGCTGCACGCGGTCTGCGTGGTGCTCTTCATGGCGGTGGTCGCCGCGATTGCGCTGCGCCATCTGCCGGCCGGGCAAGCCCGCGTGGCGCTCCTCCTGTTCGCGGTGCTGCCGGTTTCCACGACGGCGCTGTTCTGGGTCGGCACGGACGGCCTGACCCTGTTGCTGATCGGGCTGGCGCTGGCGTTGCCGGCGCGGCCCGGCGCGGCCCGGCGCGGGCCCGTCGCGGCCTGCGCGGTCGGCGTCCTGCTGGGCTGGCAACACGCCGAACTCGCGGCCATCGCCTTCGCGGCACTCCTTCTCGCGCTCGTCCTCGACCGATGGCGGGGACGCGAGACCGGCCGCCATGGCTCGGGCTGGGTGCTGGCGGTGCTGGCCGGCATCGTGGTCGGCAAACTGCTGCTAACCGCCATGCTGGCCATGCAGAGCGCCCTGCCGCCCATCGACCGGCTCGACTGGATGCGCGCCCATCTCGGCGCGCTGGTCGGTGCTTGGCCTCGGTTGCCTGGTGCTGCTGCGCTGCTTCGACGACGCGAGGCGCTGGTGGCCGTTTGGCTTGGCATTGGCGGGGCTGATGCCGCTGGCGGCACTCGTGGCCGACCAGAGCCGCGTGCTGGCGATCGCGACCTTTCCGCTGATCGCGGTGAACTGGCTGTTCAACCCCGCGGCACTCGACCTGCTGCCCCGTCGAGCCGCCGCCCTGCTGGCGCTGGCCTGGGTGGTGACGCCGTGGCTCTGGTTCTGGGCCGGCCGGCCGCGCTGGTCGGCGACGCCGTATGATCTGGCGTGGCTGGCGCATTGGCTGACGGGGTGGCCGAAATTGCCGGAGGGGTTGTTCGGGTGGCCGTTTTTGAAGGGGTAGCTGGTCAAGTGGAAGACGAGACAGAATCACGAGTTTTCAGCATCGACGCTTTTGAATTGCACAACCAGACGAAAAAACAGGAATGCGGTTGCAACGCAGAGAAGAATAGCGTATATAAATATCGCGCACCCTAGATATGAGGCCGCGCTCGTGAGTAGGGATTCACATGACGTCGCCCAGCGGGCGCTTTCCGGCAAAACAATACATGATAGAGAGCCGCTCGTCGACGTCGGCTGCTGGAATAACTCTGAAGTAGCTTTCGCTGTCATGTCCGCAGGCTGTTTGGAGATAATTCCGGCAAGCAGAGCAAACGTTTGAACGACGATTCAATGAACGATAGCTGCTGTAATTTTTTGAAGTGCTGTAACTCCTTTTGACGCAGGAATCTTTGCTAAGATGGAGCTCGCTCGATCCCCAAGACTTAGGAACATTCCGAACCCGCCAATGGTGAATCCAAGAAGATTAGGTAATACGGAGACTGCCATCTCCGCCCATCGATCATCTACGCGGAGGGACGGGAATATGACAGAAATAACCATGGAGGCATGTAGAAAGGGCGACGCCGCAATTCCTCTAATTCCCCCATACGCAGCAAAATATCGATACCCGACTTCGGCTAAGCCGTAGTATTGTGGAAAGCACTTCTTAACCCAATGTGTCACGTGAATCTCTCGGCCAGGCTGATGAACGATTCATTGGGCTGGCGTTTGGCCGGATCAAATTTTTTGGCAATTACTAATCAGTCAGTAATATAGGCTACATCTTTGGCCCTGAAGAACGCGCGCACCAGCGCCGGGTCCTCGCCGATCGCCTTCAACTGCGCGTCGATGGCGTCCTGCAGCACCTCGCCGGCCTTCAGCGGCCGACGCGCCACGCCGG
>CAMDVZ010000431.1 GCA_945878895.1 Caenispirillum bisanense
ATCGCGCCGAGGACCACGTCGACCGCCTGGAGGATCACGTGGTCGTGCGACCTGATCTCCGAAATCTCCTCCTTGCGGATCGCGATCTTCTCGCGAAAGAACACGGGAAACGTCGACAGGCTCGACAGATAGTCCTTGAAATTGTCGAGTTTCGCCCGCGAGTCGGGCGCGTCGTCGAGATAGACCGACAGCTCGACGGGTTCCTGTCGATCGGGGTTGCAGTAGCGCAGGCCGAAGGCGTCCTTGATGAAATAGTAGTAGAGGATGAAGTACGCGTTCTCCTCGTCGTGGTCGAGGTGCCGCGTCTGGTTGATGTTCTGGGTGAACATCATCCGCAGCTTCAGCGCGCCGTCCCGCACCAGCGCGAAAATCGCGTCGACGAAGCCGGCATAGGCCGCCTCGTTGGCGGCCGAAATCTTGGTCCACTTGGCTTCGCCGAGAATGCCCAGCCGCAGCTTGGCGGCGGCGAGCGCGGCCTCGATGGCCTGCCTCTGATCGGAGCGCAGAAGCGCGCCGCCATGGAAGTTGGAATAGAACGTCCCCTTGTCGCTCGACTCGTCGCAGTAGATCAGGTAGCGCATCGCGGAGTCGGTCGATCGGGTTGACGATGCCCCAACAATAACACGTCGAAATGAGGCGGCAAGGGTCACCGGTACGACGCCGCCGCTGGACAACCGGTGGTTCGACGCAGCGCCGTCCGACGCCCTCAGCCGGACGCACATGGCGGCGTCAGAAAGTGCGTGATCGTCAGGAACAGGTCGAGGCCGATTGAACGCGCGAGTCCGATCAAGGCGACATTGTCGTCGTGCGCCTGGTAGCGCGCAATCAGTCGACGCTCGCCGAGCTCGGCCAGTGCCGTGCGGACCACGCGAGCGGCGAAGCCCCGGCCGCGCTGGGCGGGCGGCGTGACGAGGCCGCCAACCTCCCAGACCCGCCGGTAATTCTCGAACGCGAAGCAGACGGAGCGTGACTCGCTGTCCCGTTCGAGAACGCTCGCGAAAGCGCGGTTCGAAGCCAGCAGCGGCGCCAGCCAGTCGCGAGAATGGTCTTGCGACTCGAACAACGCGAACACCGCGTCGTCGGGCTCCATCGTGACGCGCACCGCCTCGTCGCGGCCAAACCGCGATCTGGCCGTGAAGGACAACACGCTGGTCGTGCGCTCGACCGGGAAAGCCGCCGCGACCACGTCGTGATCGGCGGCGCCGGAGAGTTTGAACACCACGCCGACGCCGCGCGGCACGAAGGCCAGCAGCGCGCGCGTGAGATCGGGATGGTCGCTCGCGATCAGGGCGACGACCTCCGCCGTCGGGTAGGTCCGCCGGTCCCAGGCACTCGCCGCGGCGTCGAGCAGCACCAGCGTCGCGGTGCCGGCCGGTCCCGAAAAGCGGTGGACGCGCGTGTGTCCGGGAAACGCCTCGAGATGCTTCAGGAGCACGATGTTGCGCAGCGGGTCGCGCTCGAGGGCTTCCACGATGTCGCGCACGATGACATCCGGTCTGCCGTTGGCATTCGTCGGGCGGACTATCGCCTGCCTGCTGGCCAGGACTCAAGCCACGGTGTCGATCACTCCGTCCGCAGCAGCGCCAGCGGCCGTTGCGCCAGCGCGCCCAGCGCGCCCGCGAGGCCGAACAGCAAGGTCAGGCCCATCGCCGCGCCGACCATGAGTGCCGCCACGCCGGGCAGGAACGACCATTCGAGGCTCATCACGAAGCGGATCACCAGCCAGGCCGCGAGGCTGCCGACGGCGGTGGCGGCGAGCGCGGTAACGAAGCCGAGTGCCGCGAACTCCAGCGCGAAGGTCGCGAGGATGCGCGCGCGCGAGGCGCCCAGCACTTTCATCACGACGGTGTCGTGGGTGCGGCGTTGCTGGGTGGCGAGCATGGCGCCCGCCAGCACCAGCAGACCCGCGGCGATGCCGACGACGCCGACCACGCGGGCGGCGAGGCCGATGTTGGCGAGAATGGAACCGGCGGTTTCCAGCGCCTCGCGGGTGCGCACGACGGTGACGTTGGGGAAGGCCGAGGTGACGGCGTCGAACACGCGCTCTTCCATGGCGCCGCGCGCCCGCACGGTGGCGAGGAACGTCTGCGGCGCGCGTTCCAGCGCGCCCGGCGCGAACACGAAGGTGAAATTCATCAACATGGTGGTCCAGTCGATCAGGCGCAGATTGGCGATTTTCGCCTCGATGTCGCGGCCGAGAATGTTGATGGTGATGCTGTCGCCGACGCCGACGTTGAAGGCGCGCGCGATGCCGGCGTCGAAGGAGATCAGCGGCGGGCCGCGATAGTCGGCCGGCCACCATTCGCCCGCCACGATCCGGCTGCTTTCGGGCGGCGTCGCGGCGTAGGTCAGGCCGCGGTCGCTGTCGACCGCCCAGCGCGCGTCGGGCGGCACGGCGACCTCGGCCACCGGCTTGCCGGCGATGCGCGTGATTCGCCCGCGCAACATCGGCACGCGCACGATGGCGTCCTCGCCGGTGATCGCGCCGACGTCGCGCACGAAGGGGCCGATCTGGTTGGGCTGGATGTCGACGAAAAAGAACGAGGGCGCGTTGGTCGGCAGGCGCGAGGTGATCTGGCGCTGCAGGTTGCCCTCGATCAGCGCCACCGCCACCAGCACGGTGAGGCCAAGCCCGAGCGACAGCATCACGGTGGGCGTCGGCGCGCCGGGCCGGTGAATGTTGGCGAGCGCCAGCCGCAGCACGGCCGATCGCGGACGTCCGGCCAGCCGCGCCAGCAGCATCACGAGGCGGGCCAGCAGCGGGAAGGCGACGAAGGCGGCGATCGATCCGGCGACGAACCAGATCGCGATCCGCCGGTCCGCGGCGCTGGCGATGGTCAGGCCGGCCAGCGCGGCGATGGTGGCGGCGATGGCGAGCGCGTCGCGCCAGCCCGGCCGACCACTGGTCGGCGCCACGGCGCCCCGCATCAGGGTGGCGGCTGCCACGTCGCGGGCTTTCGCCAGCGGCCACAGCGCGAACAGCAACGACACCAGCAGGCCGAACGCGGCGGCGAGCGCGAGCGGACCACCATAGAGCGCCACCCGGGCGCGCACCGGCAACACGTCGCGGAAAAAGGCGTCGGCCACGAAGGGCAGTGCCGCGCCGACGATCAGGCCGGCCGCGATGCCGACGCAGGCCAGTGCCAGAATCTGGATCAGGTAAAGGCGCGTCACCAGACGGGCCGGGCCGCCGACGCATTTGAGGATCGCGATGCCCCGCGCGCGGCCCAGCAGATAGGAGTCGATGGCGTTGCCGACGCCGACGCCGCCAACCAGCAGGGCCGCCAGTCCGATCAGGCCGAGGAACACCGTCAGCCGGTCGGTCCATTGCCGCACGCCGGTGCCGGCCTCGTCGAGCCCCCGCACGCGCCAGCCGGCCTGCGGGAATTCGGCTTGCAGGGCGGCGACGCGGCGGCGCCAGTCCGCGCCGTCGGGCAACGCCACGCGATACTCGTAGGTCCGCAGGCTGCCGGGTTGCAGCAGGCCGGCCGCCTCGATGCTGTCGGCCGCCACCATCAGGCGCGGACCCAGCCCGAACAGACCAAGTCCGCGGTCGGGTTCGCGCGCGATGGTGCCGCGAATCTGGTAGACGCCGTCGCCGACCCGGACCCGGTCGCCGACCGCGATGCCGAGGCGGCGCAGCGCGACATCCTCGACCACCGCGCCCGCCACGCCGTCCCTGGTCGCCAGCAGCGCGTGCAAGGCGCCGCCGCCGGCGATGTCGACGTTGCCGGCCAGCGGATAGGCGGCGTCGATGGCTTTCAGTTGCACCAGGGTGGGTTTGCCGCCCTCGCCGTCGCGCCGCGCCATGGCGCGCATCTCGGTCCACGCCGTGACCCTGGCGCCCTC
>CAMDVZ010000432.1 GCA_945878895.1 Caenispirillum bisanense
ACGGAGACGGTAGTCGCCGGCATCCATCTCGTCGGGATTGTCGACGTAGCCATTGGGTGGTTCGGGCGCCTGGTCCGTCTGGTCGGACGTCTCGCCTCGACCGCGCCACAGCGCCACCATGGCCCGCCATGCCCACAGCAGCGCCACCACCGGCAGCCACGCCAGACGGAACACCAGCGGCAGATGGCCCCGCGTCATGCCCATCACCGGCACCATCAGCATCGTCGCGATCAGCCCCGCCAGCGGCGCCACCACCGGCAGCGCGCCGCCGTCGCTGTGGGTCAGCACCAGTTCGGCCGCGATCTTCGCCAGCGCCGCGCCCGTCACGCCGCCGGAGCCGGCGTGCGAGGTCCAGTGGCCGATGTCGCCGAGCGCCGCGCTGGCGAGCGAACCCAGCAGCACGGTCGTCAACAGCAGCGCCAGCCGCAACCCGAACAACATCAGCCCGTGATGGCGCGCCAGCATGACGCCCCACGACACCACCGCGACCGGCACCGCCAGCGCGCCGAGGCCAACGGTCTGCATCATCAGGTCCGCGAAGGTGGCGCCGGGAATGCCCAGCAGGTTGCGCGGCGCGAAGCCTGTGGCGCGGTTCAGCGACGGGTCGGTCGAATGATAGGTGATCAGCGCCATCAGCGCCGCCATGCCGAGCACCACGACGACGAGGCCGGCGATCTCCGCGACGCGATGGCGGAAGAACGCGCCGGCGCCTTCGGGCAGGAAGCCGCCGCGCGAGGGGGTCGAGGGGCCGCGGGTGCTGGCGAGGGACATGGGCTAGAGGATCTCCGCCATCCGGGTAAGGGCCGCGCGCGTGGTCTCGATGTCCTGCACCAGGGCGACGCGAATGTAGCGATCGCCGGGATTGACGCCGTCGACCTCGCGCGAGACGTAGCCGCCGGGCAGCACCTTGATGCCGCCCTCGGCCCACAGCTTGCGGGTCGCGGCCTCGCCGTCGCCGACGTCGAGCCACAGGAAGAAGCCGCCATCGGGCATGAAGAACCCGCCCTTGTTGTGCAGCACCGATTTCGCGATCCGGAAACGCTCCTGGTAACCGGCGCGGATCTCGCGCACATGCGCCTCGTCGTTCCACAGCGCGGCGGCGGCGTTCTGGATCGGGATCAGGACTTGCGGCCCGCCGTATGTCTTCCAGCGCAGCATCATCGCGACGATATAGGGATCGCCCGCGACGAAGCCCGAGCGCAAGCCCGCCGCGTTCGAGCGCTTCGACAGCGAATGGAACACCACGACGTTGGCGAAGGGGTTCTTGCCGCCGGTCTCGTCCATGGCGAGTGCTGCTTCGAGGCCACCGGCCGGCACCGTCTCGTTGTAGATCTCGGTGTAGCATTCGTCGATCGCCAGCACCGCGTCGTGGCGGCGGCATTGCTCGATCAGCTTCTGCATGTAGGCAAGACTGGCGCTGGCGCCCTGCGGATTGCCGGGCGAGCAGAGATAAACAAGCGAGGTGCGCTTCCAAGTCTCGGCCGGCACCGAATCGAAATCGGGCAGGAAGCCCGTGGCCTGGTTGGCGTTGAGGAATACGGGCTCGCCGCCCGACAGCACCGCGCCGCCGAGATAGGCCTGGTAGAACGGGTTGGGGATCAGCACGGCCGGCTTCTGGCCGTTCTTCTCCTGTGGCACCGCCACGGTGGCGATGTTGTAGACGCCCTCCTTGGAGCCGGCGAGCGGCAGCACGTGCTTCTGCCAGTCCAGCGTTCCCGGCGGCAGCGCGTAGCGCCGCTCCAGCCAGCCGACGATGGCCTTGCAGAGTTCGGGCGTTCCCTGGTTGGGCGGATATTTGTTCGACATGCCGAGATCGCGCACGACGATGTCGCGGGCAAACTGCGGCACCGGCCCCTGCGGCTCGCCGACCGACAGGATGATCGGCTTCGCGGGTTGCGGCAGATCGGCGATGAGCGTGTTGAGCCGCGCGAACGGATACTCGTTGAGCTCGTGGACGAGACGCGGATTGATCATGTCGTTTTCGCTTCCGGTTCGGAAAATTTCCGCAGCTTCGCGCCCGCCGCGGTCCGAGACAACAAGGACTGACCGGGAATCGCCCGAAAATCGTCACGCTCGCCCCGTCGAGACGCACTCTATCGAACATGAGATTCAATGACAATAAGGGCTTAGCTTATTTTCTTTATGTTGAAATGTGGAAGCGTTCTCAAGCACTTCGAGAACCCCCGC
This sequence comes from Caenispirillum bisanense, assembly GCA_945878895.1. Classification (GTDB taxonomy): domain Bacteria; phylum Pseudomonadota; class Alphaproteobacteria; order Reyranellales; family Reyranellaceae; genus CAMDVZ01. Next base: position 2,188 of record CAMDVZ010000432.1, read on the forward strand.
CCGGCTCATGCCGTCGCCCCGCCACCGAATTCGAGCGAGGTTCGCGATCTGGACCCAGTGGATCCACGACACCGCTCCCGGCATTGCCGGCCATCTTGGGACCATCCCGGGGCCATCCCGGGGATCGACAACCGGGATTTCGTGGGGCGACGGCCGGCAGCGCGGCCGGGACTCCCTACGCCGCGCCCTTGCAGGCGCCGGCCCGGCTGTCCCATGCCAGCGAACTCAGACTGGACTGACCGCGTGCGTCGCGGTCGACCACGACGGTGACCTGGCCGCACGAGGGCGGGTCGCCGGCCGGTTTGCCGGTCGGGTCGACCCGCAGCAGCGCGATTCTGGCCGTGCAGGCGCCGGTGGGGGCGCAGCCGAACTTGCGGCGGGTGGCGTCGGATTCGGCGGCGTAAAGGCCGCCGCGCACGTGCTCGGCCAGCACGCGCTGGAGATCGCCCTCCGGGATCGGCCGGCGGAAGGCCGGCGCCAGGCCATCGCCGGTTGGCTCCAGTGCCGACCAGAAGGCGGTACCCGTGGCACCGCGGGCGTGCGGGGTGGCACCGCGACCGACCGGGCCCTCGCAGGCCGCGACCAGGATGGCCGTCGCGACGACCATCAGACCAACCGAAAACAGACGCATCGAATCCTCCACGCGTGGGCTCGCGACGGATGCCGGCGCTGCCCTTCGCGACCATCCTGCGCGATCCTCGTGGCGACATCGGGGCACCGCGCGGCATGGCGCGACGGTCGCGTGCCGGTCGTGCCGATGTCGCGCCATCGTCAGGGACCGGTAACACGACGCTTCTCCCGGCCGCCGGTTCGGGCTAGCTTGCCACGCAATGCTCCGGTGGTTCGCGACCAACGCGGCCGGGGGGCGACGGGCAGGCTGGAATCGGCGCAAATCTTGCACGCCGCAATTCGGTCGCCACGGGGAACGCTTGCAGGCAGACGACGGGAGACTTCCATGGACGAACAACGGCTTCGCGGCATGATCGGGAAGGTCAAGGCCGGCAAGATGGATCGCCGGGCTTTCGTGCGCCGCATGGTGGCGCTGGGCCTGACGGCACCGCTGGCGACCCAGATGCTGGTTCATTCCGGCGTCGCGCTGGCGCAAGCCAAGGATGACTACAAGCCGACCAAACGCGGCGGCGGCGGCGCGCTCAAGGTGTTGTGGTGGCAGGGCCCAACCCTGCTGAACCCGCATTTCGCGGTGGGCACCAAGGACCAGGACGGCTCGCGCCTTTTCTACGAACCGCTGGCGAACTGGAGCTCCGAGGGCGTGCTGGTGCCCATGCTGGCGGCGGAAATTCCCAGCGTGCAGAACGGCGGCGTGTCGGCCGACGGCAAGACGGTGATCTGGAAGCTGAAACAGGGCGTCACCTGGCACGACGGCAAGCCTTTCACCGCCGACGACTGTATCTTCAACTGGGAATACGCGCGCGATCCCGGGACGGCCGCCGTCACGATCGGGCCCTACAAGGAAGTCGATGTCGTCAAGGTCGACAGCCACGCCATCAAGCTGACCTTCGCCAAACCGACCCCGTTCTGGGCCCAGGCATTCGTCGGCCCCGGCGGCATGCAGATTCCCAAGCATCTGTTCGCCGAGTACAAGGGCGCCAAATCGCGCGAGGCGCCCAACAATCTCAAGCCGGTCGGCACCGGCCCCTAC
>CAMDVZ010000433.1 GCA_945878895.1 Caenispirillum bisanense
GACAAACAGACCCTGATCGAGGAAGTCGCCGCATGGGAGCACGAGCGCAATACCAACCACGCCAAGGCGAACTGGCAATTCACGACCCAAAACGCCCGCATCAAGCTCAAGCACCTCTACCCTTCAATCTGAACGAATCGGGCGAGTAGTCGCGCGCGGCGACCCCGGCCGCGTCGATGAAATAACGGATGCCGGGTACTTCCTGCGTCACGCCGAGCGCCCGGGCGTGTTCGGGCGAGCGCACGACGAGGAACAGCGAGGCGAATACGTCGTCGAACAGCGCCCGGACCGAACGCGCCTCCTCGACCAGCGCGCGGGCGCCTGCGTCGGCGGCCGGTCCGAGGAACGCCAGCACGATCTCGCGGCCCGCCACGGTCTCGAAATGGAACCGCGGATTGCTCGGCGTCGGCAGCGTGATGTCGGGAACGCGTTCGCCAATGGGGAGCGGATTGGTCATGTGTCGGGATGCCAGGCCGGATCCGGAGCAGGGACCCGTCGTCGGGAGTTGCAGGGGCACAGGATATCGCGTGCCGCCGGCTTTCGCGACCATGAGATAATCTCGTCGTCGCATCGGGCCGGGCATGTCGATGCACGCCGCGCGTGGCGACGAGGATCGCGGTTTCACCGGCATGCCCGGGCCCGGGCGACGCGTCGGCGGGGTCGTCCCGCGAGCGAGGCGAGGGACCGTTTTCGTTGTTTTACAACGCTTTTGAAGCGACCCGCGCCGCGCGACGGTTCATCGCCTAGGTCGGGGCGTCGGCGACGGCGGGCACCGGTCGGTTCGCGAAATCCTGCTGCCGCGTTGCCCCGGACGGCGTGGCGCCCCGGGTCGAGGAGGCCGACCCATCTGCTGGACGCGGGGCGGGAAAGCGGCGATAACGCCCCCATGTTCGGCCCGATGCGCACCCTGTCCACCGGCGAGCGCGCGACCTTCGTCGCGTGCGGGTGCCCGCGCGTCCACGCCGCTTTCAACATCGCGAAATCGAACCGAGCCGGAAGCGGACCGGTCTGACCATGGAGCGCGGGACTCCACTGGCCGGGCCGAGGACCATCCTCCGGCGGCTCCGGGATGTCATGGCGCGCGCGGGCTCCGCGCAGGAACGCCTCGACCAGGTCGTGCGCATCGTCGCGGGCGAGATGGTGGCTGAGGTCTGCTCGATCTATCTCCGGCGCGCTGGAGACGTGCTGGAGCTGTTCGCCACCCAGGGCCTCAATCCCGACGCCGTGCACAATACTCGCCTGCGGATCGGCGAGGGCATCGTCGGCGACGTGGCGGCCAACATGCGGCCGCTGGCGCTGGCGGACGCGCCCGCACATCCCAGCTTCGCCTACCGGCCGGAGACCGGCGAGGACATCTATCACTCGATGGCCGGCGTGCCGATCCAGCGCGGCGAGAAGCTGCTCGGCGTGCTGGCGGTGCAGAACCGGACCCTGCGCCAGTACGACGAGGAGGAACTCGAGACCCTCGAGAACGTCGCGATGGTGCTGGCCGAGCTGGTGGCCGGCGGCGAGCTGGTCGGCCCCGACGAGCTCAAGCCGGTCGACGGCATCGGCGTGCTGCCGTTGCGCGTCGAGGGCATCCAGATCGTGGCCGGCGTCGCGATGGGGCGCGCCGTGCTTCACCGGCCGCGCGTTCTCGTCACCCGGATCGTCGCGGAGGACGCGGTCGTCGAGCAGAAGCGGTTCGCCGAGGCGTTGGCCGCGGTGCGGGTCGACCTCGATCGCATGCTCGCGTCCGAGACGCTGGGGCACGGCGAGCACCGCGAAGTGCTGGAGACGTTCCGGTTGTTCGCCGACGATCGGGGCTGGGTCGAGCGCACGCGCGACGCGATCGCGAGCGGCCTCACTGCCGAAGCCGGCGTCCAGCGTGCCTTCGACGAGACGCGCGCCCGCTTCAGCGAGATCTCCGATCCCTACATCCGCGAGCGCCTGTCGGACTTCGCCGAGCTGACCAACCGCCTGCTGCTGCGCCTCACCGGCCGCAGCTCGACGATCGATCCGGCCTCGATTCCCGACGACGCCATCGTGGTGGCGCGCGATCTCGGACCAGCCGAGCTGCTCGACTACGACCGCACGCGCCTGCGCGGCCTGGTGCTGGAGGAAGGCTCGCCGCTCGGACACGTGGCGATCGTGGCGCGCGCCCTCGACATTCCCGTGGTCGGCCAGGCGCGCGACGCACTGGCCAAGATCGAGAACGGCGACCCGGTCGTGGTCGACGGCGACCACGCCCAGGTGTTGATACGGCCCGCCGAAGAGATCCAGCAGCGCGTCGCGGAAACGCTGTCGGTGCGCGAGAGCCGGCGGCGCGAGTACGCCGCCCTGCGCGACCTGCCCGCCCGCACGCTCGACGGCGTCGATGTTTCGTTGCGGATCAACGCGGGTCTGCTGCTCGACATGCAGCACGTCGCCTCGACCGGCGCCGACGGGGTCGGTCTTTATCGCACCGAGATCCCATTCATGGTGCGTTCGGAATTTCCCGACGTCGACAGCCAGGTCTGGCTCTACAGCCGCGTGCTCGACCAGGCGGAAGGCAAACCGGTGGCCTTCCGCACGCTCGACGTCGGCGGCGACAAGGTGTTGCCCTACTTCGGAACATTCGGGGAAGAGAACCCGGCGATGGGCTGGCGGGCGATCCGGATCGGCCTCGATCGGCCCTCGATGTTGCGCCGCCAGCTGCGCGCGATCCTGCGGGCGGCCGGCGAACGGCCGGTCTGGATCATGTTTCCGATGATCGCCGATGTCGGGGAAATGCGCCAGGCGCGGCGACTGCTCGATCTCGAGATCGACCACGCGCGCCGTCGCGGCCAGCCAGCACCCGTCCGCGTCGCGGTCGGAGCCATGCTCGAGGTGCCATCGTTGCTGTGGCAGTTGCCGGCGCTGTTGCGCGAGATCGACTTCCTGTCGGTGGGCAGCAACGACCTCGTCCAGTTCATGTACGCGGCCGATCGCGGCAATTCCCGGCTGGCGGGACGCTACGACCCCTTGTCGCCCGCGGTGCTACGGGCGCTACGGATGGTGGTCGAGACCTGCGCGACGGCCAATGTCGACCTCAGCGTCTGCGGCGAAATGGCGGGCAAGCCGATCGAGGCGTTGACCTTGCTCGGCATCGGCGTGCGCACGCTGTCGATGTCGCCGGCAGGCTTCGGGCCGGTCAAGAGCATGCTGCGTGGCGTCGATCTCGGGCGCTTCGCGGGCTACGTGGAGGGCTTGCTGGAGCGCAAGGACGGCGGCTTGCGGGCCGACATCGACCTGTACGCGCGTGATCACGGAATCCGCCTGTAGGAATTTTCCACCGCCGGGCAGACCGGGGTTTGCCCGTCCGCGCGCCTCTGGTATAAGACGGAGGGGTCCATCGGGTAACTTCACGATTTCAGAGACGCGTCGACATGCGCGAGCAATCGCATTGGGATATCGACGACACGGTCACCCGCGGGGGAGGTGTCGGTCTCATGCTGCGCGACGCGCGCGAGACGCTTGGTCTCGGTCTGCGCGAGGTCGCGGCCGACACGCGCATCCGCGTTCCCTATCTGGAGGCCATCGAACAGGGTCGTTTCGCCGATCTGCCCGGCGTCGCCTACGTGCCGGCGTTCCTGAAATCCTACGCCACCCGCGTCGGTCTCGACGGCGAGACCGTGCTGGCGACGTGGCGGGCGGCCGACACCGAGGCGCCGCCGGCCGGCGACATGGCGGCCTTTCCGGCCGCGCTGCGTGGCGAGCGCCGCACGCCGGTGGCGGCCATGCTGCTGGTCTCGCTGACCTTGCTGGGCGGCGCCTATGTCGTCTGGCACGCCATGACGCGCGACCAGGCGCCGGCCATCGCCCGCATCGCGCCGGTGCCCGATCG
>CAMDVZ010000434.1 GCA_945878895.1 Caenispirillum bisanense
AAACTGAGCCACCTCGTGTGGGATGGCTACGACGCCATCGTCGGGGCATGCGTCGACGCGTGGCGCTTCCTGGTCGGCGATCCAGACAGGATCCGGTCGATCGCCACGCGAGACTGGGCGTGTGTCAATCTTTAGGCGACTTGGTATTAACCATAATGCCGATTCTCCGCACGAAGACCCGGATGCATTCTCGAAGAAACTGGCAAAGCATCACAATGGATCGACAAAGGGTAGTGCGGCGATGCTCGGCATCTTGCTAGCCATACTCCGGGCAAAAGGCATATTGAATGATACAGAGATTTCCCCTCTACCAGATACCGGCAGTATATTAGCCAGCCACATGAAAATGGATGCCTCCGAGACTGCGACAGGTCGGCAATGGATGGACTTAGTCGTAAGTACGACAAAGGTCTTAGATGAAAAATGATCAACAATGAATATTGGATAATACACCGAGCTAAAATCCGACAACGCCAGAGACAATACGCCTAGTGGAGCCCCCGTGATCGTGCCCCAAGAACCTCTGCAGAGGAATGAAACATTGAGGCATCGGTGAGTGTCTCTATCGCCAATCTCTTTCCCTCTACAACTTCCCGAACGCCACCCCGCGCCACGTCCATCCCGCCGCCAGGGTGGCCGCCTGCAACGGTCCCTTGATCTCCGACGTGTTGAACTTGTAGCGATAGACCTCGCCGTAAGCGCCCGTCTCGGTGAAGGCCCAGGCTTGGCCGAACTCGATGCCGACCTTCTGGCCGCGGAACGCCTCGGCCGACAGCGACAGGCTGGGCACGCCGACGCGCCATTCCACCGACCATTCCTGGTCGACGGCGCGCACCTCGCGCTTGTCGGCGTCGAGCCGCATCAGGACCTTGAACGTCTTGGTCAGTCCCGCCTTGGCGAAAATCTCGTACCAGCTGGCATCGACGATGCGCCACTCCGCGACCAGGTCGACGCCTTCCGGCCCACCGGCCCGCACCACGAAGGGCGCGGTCGGCCGGTTGACCGCCATCAGGGCGGCGTGGACCGCCGCGACCGGTTTGGCCGCGACGCCGGCGGCGGGCTTCTTCGTGCCGGTCAGCCAGTCGAACAAACCCATGGATGCCTCCCGTGTCCGCGATCGCGTGTCTTGCCCTTCTCCCCCGCATCGGGGGAGAAGGAACGACACCACGCCAGCGCGACTTCCCGCTCGTGCCGCTAGTCCGCCCGCATCCCCGCGCTCTTGATCACCTCGGACCATTTCGCCCGGTCCTTCGCGATGGCGGCCTTGAGTTGTTCGACCGGACCGGTCAGCGTCTCCATGCCGCTTTCGAGGAAACGCTTCTGCATTTCGGGGTGGGCGACGGCTTTGGCCAGGGCTGCGTTCCACAGCGCGACGAGGTCGGCCGGCAGGCCACCGGGGCCGAACACGGCGAACCAGTTGACGACCTCGAAGCCCGGCAGGAACTTGCCGATGGTCGGCAGGTCGGGATAGAGCGGCGAAGGCTTGGGCGAGCCGAAGGCGATCGGCATCAGGTTGCCGCCGCGCAGTTGCCCGAGGAACTCCGGCATGTTGCCGAGCATCAGGTGGACGTTGCCGGCCACGATGTCCTGGATGGCGGGAGCACCACCGCGATAGGGGATGTGCAGCATGTCGACGCCGGCCATCTTCTTGAACAGCTCGCCCGCCAGATGCTGCGAGGTGCCGTTGCCGGCCGAGGCGTAGCTCAGCTTGCCGGGATTCTTTTTCGCGTAGTCGACGATGTCGGGCACGGTGCGCAGCGGCACGTGCTTGCCGACCACCAGCATGTTGTAGACGCCCGCGACGTTGGAGATCGGCGTCAGGTCCTTGTCGACGTTGATGGGCAGTTTCTGGCCCGGCATCACGGGCGACACGCAAAACGCCGCCATCGCGGCCAGCAGCACGGTGTGGCCATCGGGCGCGGATTTGGCGACCGTCTCGTTGGCGATGAAGCCGCTGGCGCCGGTCTTGCTCTCCGCGATCGCCTTCTGCCCGAGGATCGGCCCGACGCCGTCGGCCAGCAGCCGCGTCAGCAGATCCGCGGTGCCGCCGGGCGGAAAGCCGCAGAAGAAGCGGATGTCGTTCTTCAGCTGCGCGATCGCGGGCATGCCAACCAGCCCCGACGCCACGGCAGCCGCCGCGCCCGTTCCGCCCACGAATGTCCTGCGCTTCATGTGTCGTCTCCGCCCTGTTCAATCACCGCCGCGTTGGATCGCGATCGGCGGTCATGGTGCGACGGCGACGGCCGACATGGCAATCGCGATGTTGGCGCGATGTTGGCGCGGAGCGCGGCGATGGTTCGATCCCGGCGCCCGGAACGACACCGGTTGCGTGGCCCGGACGGTGCGCCGACCGTCGCCGCCGCGACCTTTCCCGCCATCGCGAGAAGCATGGATCCGGTGGGCAACGGCGCCGGGCTGGCCATCCCGGCGCCGGTTCGGCCTCAGGCGCCGAGCTGGCGGATCAGGCTGGCCCAGCGATCGAGTTCGGGCAGGATCGTGTCGGCCTTCGCCGACTCGAAGCTGATGACGATCCGCGCCACGCCCGCGTCGCGGTCGCGCTTGAGGGCGTCGGCGTCTTCCTTCGCGCCCCAGACGGTCACGGGTACCGAGGCGAGGTCGCGCTCCGCTTCGGCTGCCATCTGCCGGAACTGCGGCAGGAAGCTCGCGACGTCGCCGTACTGCTTGCGGCTGCGGTGCGGCATCCAGCCGTCGCCGTAGCGCAGCGCGCGGCGCGCGGCATAGGGGAAGGCGCCACCCACGATCACCGGCGGATGCGGTTTCTGCACGGGCTTCGGCCACGTCATCATCGGATCGAAATTCACGAACTCGCCGTGATACTCGGCCTTGGATTTCGTCCAGATCGCCTTCATCGCCTCGATCCGCTCGCGCGCCAGCTTGTGCCGGGAAGCGAAGACGGTGCCGTGGTTGGCCATCTCGTCCTCGTTCCAGCCGTTGCCGACGCCGAACAGGAACCTGCCGCCCGAGACCTGGTCGATCGAGGCGACCTGCTTGGCGGTCTGGATCGGATCGCGCTGGGCGATCAGGCAGATGCCGGTGCCAAGCAGCAGCGTTTTGGTCACCGCCGCCGCGGCGCCCAGCACCACGAAGGGGTCCATCACGTCGTAGTACTTCTTGGGCAGGTCGCCGCCGCTGGGGAACGGCGATTTGCGGGTCAGCGGGATGTGGGAATGTTCGGGCACCCACAACGAATCGAACCCGCGTTCCTCCAGCGCCCGCGCCAGTTCCGTCGGCGCCATCGAATAGTCGGTGAAAAACATCGCTCCGCCGATGCGCATCGTTCTCTCCCTCGTGGCGTCGCGTCGTGGCCCGGATGGCCGGCGACGGATTTCCTATTCCTGGCCCTCGGCCGTGGCGACCTTCGGACGTTTTGGCCAGCGCGCCTCGGCGCGCGGCAGCACCTGGTCGATCAGCAGACGGGTCTGGGCGAGGATCGCCTCGTCGCCCCCCCCCAGCGGCCGCAGGATGAACTTCGACACGCCGGCCTCGACGTACTCGGCGACGCGCGCCAGGATCGTGTCGGCGTCGCCGACCGCGAAGGCGTCGCTGGCGTCGCGGCCGGTGCGCTTGGCGTAGGCATCCATCGCCTTGCCGACGACCGGCGTGTCGCGGGTGCCGAAATGAAACGCGAAGCCGGCGCCGTAATGATCCTCGTCGATGGCGCGGCCGGCCTCGGCGGCGGCGACCTTGATGGCGGCAACCACGCGACCCGCCTCGGCCGGAGGATCGCCGCCGGCCTGCCAGCCGGTGCCAATGCGCGCGGTGCGACGGATGGCGGCGTCGGTCGAACCGCCGATCCACATCGGCAAGTCGGGCTG
>CAMDVZ010000435.1 GCA_945878895.1 Caenispirillum bisanense
GGCGCTTGCCGTTCATTTCGATCGGCAGCGCGGGCACCTTCAGTTTGCGGCCATCGGCCAGCGTGATCTCGACCAGGGCGCCGGGCGTCGCCAGATGCGGGTCGTCGAACAGTTCGTCGGGCCGCGTGGTCGGCGCGTAGTAGGGTAGCCACGCCCGCTCGCACACCGTCACGATGTCGAGGCGCGTGCGCCGTTTCAGGACGTCGCGGATCGTCGGCATGAAGCGCTCGCGGGCGGCCACGCGTAGCGGGTTGGTCGCCAGCGTGGCGTCGGCGGCCAGCTCGGGGCAGTCGAACGCCGCGCAGAATATTTTCCACTGGGTGTCGGTCACGACGCCGACGAAGATCGGCTCGCCGCCCCGGGTCTCGAACACGTCGTAGACGCCCCACGCCGACAGGCGCGCGGGCATCGGGGCGGCCGGTTTGCCGGTGATGCCGAACTGCGCCATGTGCTGGCCGACGAGAAACACGTTGTTTTCGAACAGGGCGCTGCGCACCATCTGGCCCTGGCCGGTGCGGCCGCGCTCGTGCAGCGCCGAGAGCACGCCGATGGCCGCGAACATGCCGCCCATGATGTCGTTGACCGAGGCGCCCGCCCGCAGCGGCCGTCCCGGCGGACCGGTCATGTAGGCGAGCCCTCCCATCATCTGGACGATCTCGTCGAGGGCGGCGCGGTTCTCGTAGGGGCCAGCGAGGAAGCCTTTGAGCGAGCAATAGATCAGGCCGGGATTGTCTGCCTTCAGCGCGTCGTAACCGAGGCCCATGCGGTCGAGCGCGCCGGGGCGGAAATTCTCGGTCACGACGTCGGATTTCGCGATCAGGCGCTTCACGAAGGCGAGCGCCCTGGGCGATTTCAGGTCGAGCGCCAGGCTGCGCTTGTTGCGGTTGAAGGTGGGGAAAAAGCCGGAACCCGAGCCCGGCAGGCGGCGCGTGTTGTCGCCCTCGCCGACCGGCTCGATCTTGATCACGTCGGCGCCGAGATCGCCGAGCACGAGGCCCGAACTCGGCCCCATCACCATGTGCGAGAACTCGAGCACACGCACGCCTTGCAGCGGCAACGCCCCGGCCATGCGGCTCTCCCTCTCGCGACGACGTCCCGGCGCAACGGCGCGCGGGAGCCTGCGACAGCTATGGACGCCCCGCCGGGCTGTCAACCGGCGGCCAGCGCCCCGGCGGCGCGGCGCCCGGGGGATATTCTGGCGTTTGCCGCGCAAATATATTTTCCATTATATTGGCATGTATAACGCCATGATAATTGAAACTCCCCTTCCAGCATGCCCTTTCGGCGGCCCGCGGCGATCGAAAAAGCCAACTGTCCCAGCGACAAAACGCTCGCGCGCCGATGCCGCGGCCAATCCCGTCGCGGGCACGAAAACACGACCGGAAAACCTCGCCCGTCAGAGCGCGTAGAGGCCCTTCGACACCGCCATGCTGACGCACAGCGACTCGATGGCGTCGAGCGTCGGGGTGTCGATGCCGGCGCTGCGCGCGAAGGCCAGCGGCGCCCGCACGATCGCATCGATTTCCATCGGCCGGCCGAGTTCGTAGTCCTGCAGGATCGAGGGCCGATGATCGGGATACACCCGGGTCGGGCCGTAGCGAACCTCGGGACTGTCGTCGAGCACGACGCCGTGGGCGGCGGCAACGGCGAGCGCCTCGGCATGGGCGCGGCGCGCCAGCCGGTTGACCATCGGCGTCGCCAGGATCGTTGTCGGCTGGCCAAGGATCAGACACAACGCCGACCCCGTCAGGTTGGCCATCAGCTTGTGCCAGACGTCGTAGCGGATGTCGGTGGTCGGCGGCGAGGCGATGCCGGCCGCGATCAGCGCGGCGCGCAGGGCGAGGATGCGCGGGCTCTGGCGGTCGTCGGTCTCGGCCACCCACAGCGTGTTGCGGTCCGGCGAGATGTTGCGCACGACGCCGGGCTCGATCACGTGATTCGAGGACGTCACCACCGCGCCGACCACGCGCCCATGGCCGACCGACGTCGCCAGCGCGCCACCGGGGTCGAGGCGTGACAGGTCGGGCGCCGGCGGACGCGCCGCGGCGAGCCCGTGTCCGTACCACCAGGGAATGCCGTTCTGTACGAAGGCGACCGGCGTGTCCTCGCGCAGCAGCGGCCCGATGGCCTCGCCGAGTGCCGTCTGCCCCGAGGCCTTCATGGTCACCAGCACCGCATCCTGCGGCCCGAGATCGGCCGGCCGGTCGCTCGCGCGCACCTTCGCGACAAGCCGTCGCTCGCCGGTCAGCAAGGTCAGGTCATGCTCGCGGATCGCCGCCAGATGGGCGCCGCGCGCGACGACCGAAACGTCGTTGCCCGCAAGCGCCAGTCGGGTGGCGAAATTGCCGCCTATCGATCCCGCTCCATACACGCAGATACGCATCGTCTAGACTCCCGCCGTTTCGTTGCCATCGGCCGGTTCGAGCCGCCGGCTCCAGATGCTCGAGGTCGCCACCACGGCCGCGACGGTGAGCACCATGGCGCCGGCCGCGCACCACATCGCTACCGACAGGCTGAAGGCATTGGCCAGCGCGCCCATGGCAACCGCGCCGATCGGCGCGCCGCCCATGAAGCCGAGCTGGAACAACGCCATCAACCGGCTGCGATGGCTGTCGGGCGCCGCGACCTGCACGATGGTGCGCCCCTGCGTCATCGTCACCCCGGCACCGGTTCCCCAAACGAAACAGAGCGCCAGCAACACCGGAAACGGCGGCAGGAATCCTAGCGCCACCAGCACCACCGCACCCAGCGACAGCGCGATCACGATCGCCCGGCCGCGCGATTTCAGGGCCGCGCCGAAGCGGACCATGGCGAGGCTGGCCAGAATGGTTCCAGCCCAGAAGCAGAGATTCACCGCGGCGAGCCGGTCCGATCCGCCGCCGTAGGCGTCGCGAACCGCCACCGGAAGAACGACGATGAATGTTCCGACGTAGAACAGGCCAACGGCCAACAGCAGCACGACGACGGGCCAGATCTGGTCCGACTTCGCCGCGACCGACAGTCCATCGCGGATGCCGCCGCCCGCGTTGGCCGCGCCGGCGCCGCGCATCGCGGGCAAACGCATCGCCGCGAAGGCCCCCAGCGCCATCAGGCCTGTCTGCCCGATCAGCAGACTGGCCCCGCCGACGCGATCGGCCAGCGATGCCGCGGCGATACCGAGCAGCTGGAACAGGAATTGCGCCGCCGTCACCAACCCCACCGCCCTGGGCAACGGCATGCTCGTGACCCGCGCCAGCATGCCGTCGCGCGCGGGAATGGCGAACGCCGAGATCGTGCCGAGCGCCAGGCCGTAGGCGATCATGGCGGGATAGGACAACGCGCCGGCCAACAGGATCGCCGCCATCGCCAGCGGCGGCAGCATCATCAAAACGTGGCAGGCCAGCAGCACCCGCGTGCTATCGCGACGGTCGGCGACCGCGCCACCCCACAGCATGAACAGGATGGAAGGTCCCATCATCGCCATCTGCGCGACGCCGACCTTCCACGCCGGTTCGCGCAGGATCTCCGTCGTCAGCCACGGAAAAACCACGGTGCCGACGCCAAAGGCGACGAACCAGGTTCCCATCGCTGCAAGGTACGGTCGAAAAGCCTTCGGCGAGGTCGATGTCATGGCGGCATCGACGGGATTGGGAAAAGATCGTTCATGCACCTCTGAATACGCGCGAATCGAGGCCCTCGACCACAGCCAAAACCACGACGGCTCGCTTGCTTTCGCGGCGGAGAACCCATATCTTGTATCCGAGCCTGATAAACGGGCCCTAAATGCTTGCTAAACCACAAAGGCTGATCATCCGCCCCCCGGAGCCGGCTAGGGAAAGGGTCCCCA
>CAMDVZ010000436.1 GCA_945878895.1 Caenispirillum bisanense
GCTGATTCTCGATCTCGAAGGTTACGAGGGGCCGCTCGACGCGCTGCTCCAGCTGGCGCGCGACCAGAAGGTCGACCTGCGGCGCATCTCGATGCTGGCGCTGGTCGACCAGTACCTCGCTTTCGTCGCGCAGGCCCGCAAGGTGCGGCTGGAGCTGGCGGCCGACTATCTGGTGATGGCGGCGTGGCTGGCCTACCTGAAATCGCGCCTGATGCTGCCCGATCCGCCGGCCGCCGACGAGCCCAGCGGCGAGGAGATGGCCGACGCGCTGACCTGGCAGCTGCGCCGTCTGGAGGCGATGCAGGAGGTTGGTGCCCGGCTGATGGCCCGCCCGCGGCTGGGCATCGACACGTTCGCCCGCGGCATGCCCGAGGGCGTGCTGGTGGAACGCAAGACGCACTGGGACGTGCAGCTCTACCAGCTGCTCAAGGCCTACGGCGACCAGCAGAAGCCGAAGAACGCCGAGGCCTACCGGATTCGGGAAATGGCGTTCTTCTCGGTCGAGGAGGCCATCGCCCGGCTCGAACGCATGCTGGGCATCGCCATCGAATGGGCCAACCTGAAGAGCTTCCTGCCGCCGGGCCTCGAAGACCCGAAGCAGGTGCGCTCGGCCACCGCCTCGACCTTCGTGGCGTCCCTGCAGCTGGCGAAAGAAGGCCTGCTGGATCTTCGCCAGACCGAGCCGTTCGGGCCGTTGATGATGCGCCGCCGCGACCGTGCCTCCGAACCGCAACCGCCCGATCCCGCACCCGACGCCGCCCCCACCGACACGTCCGCGAAACCATAGGCGACGGCCCGATGCCCGACATGACCCAAATCGACGACCCGGCCAGCGCATCGCGCGAGTCCGACGTGCCCGAAACCGCGGTGCCGCCGGTCGAAACCCCGCCGGTCGACTCCATCGACTCCGGGACCGCCACGGAAGCCGCGACCGACGCCGGAGCGACCAGCGACGAGGCGCTTGGCGACGATCCGACGGGCGGCGAGGCGACTGACGGCGAACCGGTCGAGGCCGCCGCCGCGGTGCCCGAGCTCGATCCGGAAGAACGGCATGCGTTGAACGTCCGTCTCGTCGAGGCGCTGCTGTTCGCGTCGGCGCAACCGCTGTCGGAAGCCGTGCTGGCCGATCGCCTGCCCGAAGGCACCGACCTGGCGGCGCTGCTGGCGGAACTGGCCGAGGACTACGCGCCGCGCGGCGTCAATCTGGTGAAGGCCGGCAACGGCTATCTGTTCCGCACCGCGCCCGATCTGGCGCGGCGCATGAAGATCGAGACCCAGGTCACGCGCAAGCTGTCGCGCGCCTCGGTCGAGACGCTGGCGATCATCGCCTACCACCAGCCCGTCACGCGCGCCGAGATCGAGCAGATCAGGGGCGTCAGCATCAGCAAGGGTACGCTCGATTTCCTGTTCGAGCAGACCTGGATCCGGCCGATGGGCCGCCGCCGGGCGCCCGGCAAGCCGGTGACCTGGGGCACGACCGAGTTCTTCCTCGAGCATTTCGGGCTGGCCTCGCTCGACGCCCTGCCCGGCATCGAGGAACTCAAGGCCGCCGGCCTGCTCGATGCCCGCGCCGAGGTCGCGATCTACCGGCCCGACGAACCCGACCTTCCGCTGACCGACGAGGACGACGCCAGCGCCGAACCGTTGCAGGCCGGCGAGGAGCCGCCGGTGGTCGCGGCGACGGCAGACGAGGACGCCCCGGCGGTCAAGCCGGAGGGCTGACGCGTCGGCGCCGTCTGGGCGCGGCGGAGGTTGCTTTTGCCCGTGCCTTCACGGGCGGCTTGTTGGCAGGCGCCGCCGCGGCCGGCGGCACCTTCGCGGCCTGGATGATCGCCTCGCGCAGCCAGCGATGGCCGGGGTCGTCGTCGTTGCGCTCGTGCCACATCAGGTAGATGTGCTGCGCCGGCATCGGTACCGGCACTTCGTGGATGTCGATGGCGTAGCGGGCCGCGGCGTGCTCGGCGAAGCGCCGCGGCAACAGGCCGATCAGGTCGGTGCTCTCGATGATCGCGGGCTTGGACCACAGCTTCGAGACCCTGTAGGGCGCGTGCCGCGTGACCGCGTTGGCGACCATGTCCTTGACGACGTTGGCGACGGCCTGCAGTTCGCGGTTGAGCGTGATGTGCCAGAGCATGCGGTAGGTCGCGGCGTCGAGCTTGCCCGGAATGCCGGGATGGCCGCGACGGGCAACGATCACCAGATCGTACTGGTCGATCGCCACCGACCGGATTTCGGGTCCGTCGATCAGGTAGCCGAAACAGGCCATGTCGAGCTGACCGCCTTTCAGCTCGGCGCCGAAATCGCGCGTGCCGACCACCGACTCGATGCTGATGCCGGGAGCATCGGTCGTGATCCGCCGCAGGATCGGCGGCATGACGATGGGTTCCATCGGGTCGACCATGACGATCCTGAAATGCCGCTTCCAGGTGGCGAGGTCGACCGCCCCGCCGGTGCCGAGCTGGCGACCGATGATGCCCAGCGCCTCGCGCACCGGCCCGATCAGCTGGTTGGCCTTGGCGGTCGGCGCGATACCGCGTCCGGTGCGCGCGAACAACGGATCGTCGGTCAGCTCGCGCAACCGCTTGAGACCCATCGACACCGCCGGCTGGGTGATGTGCAGCCGCTCGGCCGCCGCCCCGATGGCGCCGGTCGAATAGACCGCCTCGAACAGCACCAGAAGGTTCAGATCGATCTTCGACAGTTCGGTGGTCGTCGCCAAATCAGGTCCCCCCGGCGCCCGACCGCGCCTTGCCGCGCGCGGAGCGCCCGACCGCCGTCGTCGCGGCCGCGCGTGGCGCGATTTCCGGCATCGGCGCCCTGGCCACCTCGACGATCGCCTCGCGCAGCCAGCGATGGCCGGGGTCGTCCTCGTGGCGCTCGTGCCACATCAGGTAGACGTGCTGGCGCGGCAGCGGCATCGGCGCTTCGTGGATCTCGATGTCGAAGCGGGCCGCCGCGTAGGTCGCGAAGCGCCGCGGCAGCATGGCGGCCATGTCGGTCGCCTCCACGATCGCGGGTACGGACCACAATTTTCCGACCACATAGGGCACCCGGCGCGTGACATCCGCGGCGACCATGTCCTTGACGACGTTGGCGACGATCTGGAGTTCGCGGTTGAGCACGACGTGCCGCAGCTTCCGGTAACCCTCGATGTCGAGTCCGCGGCGGGCGCGGGGATGGTCGCGCCGGACGATCGCCACCAGGTCGTAGAGATCGACCGCCACCGACTTGATGTCGGCTCCGTCGATCAGGTAGCCGAAGCAGGCCATGTCGAGCTGGCCGCTCTTCAGCTCGGCGCCGAACTCGCGCGTGCCGGCCACCGACTCGATCGTGATCTCGGGTGCCTCCACCGCGATGCGGCGCAGGATCGGCGGCATCACGACCGGCTCCATCGAGTCGGCCACGACGATACGGAAATGGCGCTTGAGGCCGGCCAGATCGAAAGCCTCGCCACCGGCCAGCTGGCGGTTGATGATCCCCAGCGCCTCGCGCACCGGCCCGATCAGTTGGCTCGCCTTGACGGTTGGCTCGACTCCCCGGCCCGCGCGCACGAACAGCGGATCGTCGACCAGCTCGCGCAACCGCTTCAGCCCCATCGACATCGCCGGCTGGGTCATGTGCAGACGCTCGGCGGCGGCCCCGATCGCGCCGGTCGAACAGACCACCTCGAACAACACCAGCAGGTTCAGATCGATCTTCGACAGTTCAGTGGTCATCGTCGATTCAAACCCGCCTTGCTTCGCTGCGTCCTGCCTTCCGGGATCCCGTATCAATCTGGGTGATATGTATCATCAATATTGCTGATTGGTCCCTCGCCCAGCGAA
>CAMDVZ010000437.1 GCA_945878895.1 Caenispirillum bisanense
CCAGGCGCTATGGACCGCGGCGCACCACGATCTCGCGATCGTGTTCGTGATCCTGGCCAACCGCGAGTACCGCGTGTTGAAGCACAATATCGACGCCTATCGCGCGCGCTTCGACGTGAAGTCGAACAAGCCCTATATGCACATGGATCTCGGCAGCCCGACCATGGGCTTCGTCGACATGGCCAGGGGCATGGGCGTCGCAGGCACCTATGTGTCGAAGGCCGACGACATCAAGGAAGCGGTCGCGGCTGCCTTCAAGACCAGCAAGCCGCACCTGGTCGAGATCGAGATCGAAGGGACGAGATAAGGCGCGTTCACACGCGCCGGCGGGCGGCAGCGCCTTCTGAGGCGCGAGAGCCCGCACGGTGCAGAAAGGATAAGGATCCTTCGCTGCGCTCAAGGGCGGGGACTACCCCGCCCGAGATGACAAAGTTATTTCTGGAACGCGCGCACCTTCGCCTGGTGCGCGCGGGCGGCACCGGTGAGCATCGGCAGGTCGTTGCCGGCCAGCAGGAACTTCATGCCCTTGTCGGTGTAGATCTTCAGCAGCTCTTCCGTGTAGGCGCCGCCCATGCCCGGCCACTTGCCGTGCTTCTTGCAGGCGGCGATGACCTTGTCGACGGCGGCCTGGACCTTGGGATTACCGGTGTCGCCGGGGATGCCCATCTCCATCGACAGGTCGCTGGAGCCCACGAGCAGGCAGTCGATACCGGGGACCGCCGCGATCGCGTCGGCGTTCTCGACCGCCTTCGGCGTCTCGATCATCACCGTGATCAGCGTGTTGTCATCACTTTGCTTGGTCATCTCGCCGAGCGGCATGGGTGCATAGTCGAACTGCGCCTGACCGCCGCCCACCGAGCGATGGCCACGCGGCGGGTAGCGCAGCCGGTCGGCGATTTCCTTGGCCTCCTCGGCGGTATCGACGTGCGGGATCACGATGCCCAAGGCGCCGCCGTCGAGGACGCGCGTTGCCATCGCGAGTTCGCCGTAGGGCACGCGCACGATCGGGGCGATGCCGGAATCCTGGGCGGCGACGGAGATCTCGCAGGCCGTCTCGATCGACATCGATCCATGTTCAAGATCGATGAACAGCCAGTCGAAACCCGCCGCCTTCATGACCTTGACGATGTCGACGTTGCGGACGAGGCGAATCCCGATGCCGATGGAAAGTTCGTTCTTCCTCAGCCGCGCCTTGGCAGCATTGATCGCGATGGCCATGTTTCCTCCGGTGGCTTTCGTCTTTCTGGATGAGGTAAGCTAGTCGCCATGACTTTCCGTGTCGAACGAATCGATCATGTCGTACTGCGGGTAAGCGATCTCGCAGCGATGGTGCGGTTCTACGAACAGGCGCTGGGGTTCAATGTCGAGCGCCGGCTGGAGAGGATCAGCCTCGTGCAGATGCGGGCCGGCGCTTCGATGCTGGACCTGGTCGCCGGCGAGCGCGCGGAAGGTGCTCCCAACATGGATCACCTCTGCTTCCGTGTAGAACCGTTCGATCGTGACGCCATCGTCAGGCAGCTCGCGCCGTTCGGCATATCGGTCGGCGAAACGGTCGTGCGCTACGGCGCGGAAGGCAACGGGCCGTCGGTCTATTTCCACGACCCGGAAGGCAACCAGGTCGAACTCAAGGGCCCTCCAAGCTAGATCGGGCAAGCTAGATCGGCGCTTTAGCGCTTGGCCGCTTCATACGATGTGCTAGCTTCGCGGCAACGGGGAACAACAACACGCCCGCTATCGCGTGAGTCTGGGAGGACTTTTATGCGCACTCGCTTGGCATTCATTGCCGGCAGCCTGGCTGCGTTCGTCGCCGCTTCGTCGCCGGTCTTCGCCCAAAAACAGGGCGGAACGCTCCGCATTTCCCATCGCGACAACCCGCCCAGCGCCTCGGTTCATGAGGAGGCGACGATCTCCGTGAATCAGCCATTCATGAGCGTGTTCAACAATCTCGTGTTCTTCGATCCCAAGGAGAAGGTCAACAGCCCCGACAAGATCGTGCCCGAACTGGCGGAAAGCTGGTCGTGGAATCCTGAGCAGACAAAGCTCACCTTCAAGCTGCGCTCGGGCGTGAAGTGGCACGACGGCAAGCCGTTCTCCGCCAAGGACGTGAAGTGCACGTGGGACGCATTGACCGGCAAGGGCGACGAAAAGTCCGACATCATCCGCAAGAATCCGCGCAAGGTCTGGTACAGCAACCTCAAGGAAGTGACGGTCGGCAGCGACACCGAGGTCACCTTCGAACTCGGCCGGCCGCAGCCGTCTTTCCTGTCCATGCTCGCCGCCGGTTACTCGCCGGTCTATTCCTGCCATGTGCCCGGCCGCGAGATGCGCTCCAAGCCGATCGGCACCGGCCCGTTCAAGGTTGTCGACTTCAAGCGCAACGAATCGATCAAGCTGGTGCGCAATCCCGACTACTGGAAGAAGGGCCGTCCCTATCTCGACGCCATCGACTGGAAGATCGTGCCCAACCGCAGCACGCGCATGCTGGGTTTCGTGGCCGGCGAATTCGACATGACATTCGACTCCGACGTCACCTTCCCGATGCTGGCCGACGTCAAGGCGCAGAAAGCCGACGCCATCTGCGAAGGGCGACCGAGCAACGTCAATACCAACCTGCTCGTCAATCGCGACGCGCCGCCGTTCGACAAGCCCGAGTTGCGGCGGGCTCTCAGCCTGTCGCTCGACCGCAAGGCGTTCAACGATATCCTGTTCCAGGGCCACGCGCTGAACGGTGCGTCGATGCTGCCGCCGCCGTCGGGTGTGTGGGGCATGTCCAAGGAGATGCTGGAGACCATGCCGGGCTTTTCGCCCGACCGGGCAAAGGACCTGGCTGAAGCCCGCGCGATCATGGAGAAGCTCGGCTACACCAAGGACAAGCCGCTCAAGCTCAAGGTCTCGACGAGGAACATCGCGATCTATCGCGACCCGGCGGTCATCCTGATCGACCAGCTCAAGCAGATCTACATCGAGGGCGAACTCGAGCCGATCGATACGACGGTCTGGTACACCAAGATCCAGCGCAAGGATTATTCGGTCGGACTCAACCTGACCGGATTGGGCCTCGACGATCCCGACGCCAACTTCTACGAGAACTTCCACTCGACGTCGGACCGCAACTACACCGCCTACAAGAATCCCGAAGTCGACAAGATGATCGAAGAGCAGTCGGCGGAAAGAGACCTCGAGAAGCGCAAGAAGCTGGTCTGGGCAGTCGAGCAGAAGCTGATCGAGGACGGTGCCCGTCCGGTGATCAACCAGAACGTCGCCAACACCTGCTGGACACCGGCGCTGAAGGGTGTCGTTCTCCAGCAGAACAGCATCTACAACGGCTGGCGTTTCGAGGACGTCTGGCTCGACCGCTAGCCATCCCGAAAGCCGCCGCTAGGGGACATTGATGGGCTCTTACCTGACCCGCCGCTTCCTGTTGATGGCACTGACGCTCTTCGGAATGTCGGTGCTCATCTTCGTGATGCTGCGCCTGGTGCCCGGCAATGTCGCCGACATCCTGGTCGATTCGGCCGGTATTGCCGATCCCAAGGAGAAGGCCAAGATCGCCCGCGAACTGGGCATCGACCGGCCGATCTTCGACCAGTACATCCACTGGATCGGCGGACTGGTGCAGGGCGATCTCGGCTTTGCCTACGTGTCGGAACGGCCGGCGATCGAGGAGATCGCCCCGCGCATCCCGATCAGCGCCAAGCTCGCGGGCCTGGCGCTGTTCTTCTCGGTGATCCTGGGCGTGCCGCTGGGTGTCATCAGCGCGGTGCGCCAGAACACCGCGCTCGACTATTTTCTGCGCGTGCTCAGTCTCAGCGGCCTGTCG
>CAMDVZ010000438.1 GCA_945878895.1 Caenispirillum bisanense
GCAACTCCCGCGCCGACAGATCCCTCCGTGTGATCCCGATTGCCTGGCCCATCGATGACTGCCTCCGAACGCTGTGACGGCAACACAGAATCAGCGGTCACCACATTCCGCAAGGGGCAGAGAGTCAGGAACTCCGCTACCTGGTATCACTTGTCGAGCCAGACGTCCTCGAAGCGCCAGTGGTTGTAGATCGAGTTGATGGAGATGTTGAGGCCGCGCACCTGGGGATGCCAGCAGCCCGCACCCCAGCCGTGCGAGATCACGGGACGGGCACCGTCTTCCTGGAGGCGCTTGTCGATCTCCCACACCAGCTTGCGGCGCGCCTCGACGTCGGTCATGCGCGACTGCTTCTCGAACAGCTTCTCGACCTCGGGCTCGCAGTAGTTGGTGTAGTTTCGCTCCGACTTGCAGCCGAACGTCTCGTAGAACACGACGTCGGGATCGTCGATGCCGATGCCCTGGACGTTCATGCCGACGGAATAGTCCTTCTTCAGCATGCGCGTGTACCAGACGGCGGTGTCGAGCGGTTCGAGCTCGGCCTCGATATGAACCTGCTTGAGATGATCCAGAAGGATCACGGCGGCGTCGCGGTAGCTCGGGATGTTGCGGGTCGAGAGCTTGATCCGGAGCGGCTTGTCGGGTCCGTAGCCCAGTTCCCGCATGATCTTGCGGCCCTGCTCGCGGCTGCGCTCGATGTCGGGTGAGTAACCCTCGACGTCGGCGAGAACCTCCTTCGGCATCCCCCACAGCCCTTCTGGTGCCGGCAGGAGCGTGCCTCCGATCTTGTTGACGCCCTCGCTGAGAATGGTCGAGAAGGCCGGGCGGTCGATCGACAGGCCCATGGCACGCCGGATGCGCGCGTCGTCGAACGGCGGCTTCTCTCGATTAACCAAAAGATTGACCTGGGTGTTGGTCGGCAGCATCTCGCAGATCGCCTTCGGCGCCTGGGCAATGACCTGCTTCATCATCGGCGGCGTCAGCTCGGCGGTGAAGGTCATGTCGAACTTGCCAGACACGAACGCCAGCACCGAGGTGGCGCGACTGGGGATGATGTTGAACTCGATGGCGTCGAGATACGGACGGCCCGGCTTCCAGTAGTCGGGATTGCGCACGACCTTCATCGACTCGTTCTGCTTGAGTTCGACGAATTTGAAGGGCCCGGTTCCGATCGGCTTGGTGCGCATCTGGGCGGCGCTCACGTGGCAGGGATAGACCGGCGACATGCCGCCCGCCAGCATCGTCAGGATCGAGGGCTGCTGCCGTTCGAGGTGGAACGTCGCCTCGCGGTCGCCGTTGGTCGTGACCTCCTTGAGATTGAAGTACCAGATCTTGCGCGGGTTCTTGCGCAGCTTGGCGTCCGGTCCTCCCTTGAGGTTCTCCCAGGTGCATTTCACATCCGCACTCGTGAAGGGCTTGCCATCGTGCCACTTCACGTCGTCGCGCAAGGTGAAGGTGAGTTGCGTCCCGTCGGCGTTCCATTTCCACGCCGTCGCCAGTTCCGGCACGATCTTGTCGGGAGCGTTCTGCTTCGTCGCGGGATCGAACACCACGAGGTTGTTGTAGACGCTCATGAACGGCATCACCGTCGAGATCGTCGCCTCCTCGTGGATGGAGGCGCTCGGCGGGTTGTCACGGTGGGTGATCCGGAGCGTGCCGCCGGGCTTCTGCGCCGCGGCGACCGTCGTGAACAGGATCGCCGCCGTCGCGATCACGGCCGAAACCAGTTTCGTCGATGCTTGTCTCATTGCCCAAATCCTCCCCGTTCCGACCGCGAAACCGCTTCCGTGGAAGCCGTCCCACGTCCGGCGCCTTCGATGGCTCCATCGACCGGTATCAGGACGCAAACCCGCGCCGGACGCAATGCCTCTGTCGGGGCAATCGGGTGAACGTCGATGTCGCGTCGAACGTCCGGCGCGAGCGTCCCCGAACGAGGTTTCGCATACCCCTGGCCGGCCTCCCGATCCGGCCCAATCCGCCGCCGGCGATCTCCGCGCGCGACTGGCGGATGGTCCCGTCACCCCGCTCACCGCGACGCGCGAAACTCGCCACCACGCCATCGTGCCGCGGGAATGGCTCGAACGCGGGCGCCGAGCCACGAGGCTACGGCTTGGCGGGTGGCGCGGCAGGCCGCATCGCGTCGGCGCGTTTGGGCAAGTCGGTCGCGCGCCAGCCGCCGCCGAGATAGCGCACCAGCGACACGCTGGCTTGCAGGCGGGCGAGCCGGATCGAGAGCGCGGTCTGGCGCGCGGTCAGCGCCGCGGTCTGCGTCAGCACAACCTGGGTGAAGGGAATCGTGCCGGCCTGGTACTGGTTGAGCGCCAGCCGTTCGGCTTCCTGGGCGGCGGCAACGGCGCCCGCCTGCACGCGTGCCTCGGCCTCGAGAATGCGCAACGCCGCGATCTGGTCCTCGACCTGCTGGAACGCCGTCAACACGGTCTGCCGGTAGATCGCCACCGAGCGCTCGTGGGCGGCACGCGCGGCATCGGCCTGGGCCTGCCGCTGGCCGCCGTCGAACAGGGTCAGGGCCAGTTGCGGCCCCACCGCCCAGATCAGGCTGCCGGCGTTGAACAGGGTATTGAGCGCCGTCGACACGAGTCCGAGCGAACCGCCCAATGTCAGGTCGGGAAAGTACGACGCGACGGCGGCACCGACGCGCGCGTTGGCCGCTGCCATCTGCCTTTCGGCCGATGCGATGTCGGGTCGCCGTTCCAGAAGAGCCGATGGAATGCCGGCCTCGACGGACGGAATCGTGTCGATCAGATAGCCCGGTGGCAGCGCGAAATCGGACGGCGCCTTGCCAACCAGCACCGCGATGGCGTGCTCCTGCTGCGCGCGGCGGAGCCCGACATCGATCAGCTGGGCGCGCGCGGATTCGAGCTGGGTCTGCGCCTGCAACAGCTCGGTCCGCGACGCGGTGCCGGATTCATACTGGTTGCGCACGATGGCGAGCGAGCGCGTGAAGGCCGCCACCGTGCCCTCGAACAGGCGGCGTTGCTCGTCGGCGATCCGCAACGCGAAGTAGCTGGCCGCGAGGTCGGCCTGGGCCGACAACCGCGCCGCGGCGACGTCGGCGGCGCTCGCCTGCGCCAGCGCGACATCGGTTTCCAGCGAGCGGCGCAGGCGCCCCCACAGATCGATTTCCCAATCCACCGCGCCCGACAGGCTGATCTGGGTGCGCTGCGCTCCGGCGCCAAGCGCGCCGCCCGCCACCTGGGACTGCTGCACGCCGCCGACGACGCCGACCGTCGGAAACAGGGCGCCGCGCGACTGGCGGGCCAGTGCCTGCGATTGCCGGTACGCCGCCTCCGCGGCTTTCAGATTCTGGTTGGAGACATCGACCTGGACAAGCAAGCGCTCCAGTTCGCGGTCGCGGTAGATCGACCACCAGGGTCCGCGGTCGACCTCGTCGCGCGGAAAGGCCGGCCGCCAGCCACCCGCCTCCTTGAAGGAATCGATGCCGATCTCGACCGGTGGGCGGACGTACTCCGGCCCGACGGAGCAGGCCGCCAGCGCGGTCGCGACGGCAACCGCGGCAAAGCCCCGCGCGCTCACGGCGATACCGGCGGCGACAAGGTCGCGCGCGGCGCCCGGGCGAACCGCTGGCGAAGGCGCTCGAGATAGAGGTAGATCACGGGCGTCGTGTACAGCGTCAGGACTTGGCTCACAACGAGCCCACCGATGATGGCGATCCCCAGGGGCCGACGCAATTCCGCCCCTTCGCCCGTGCCCAATGCCAGCGGCAAGGCACCAAACAGGGCGGCCAGCGTCGTCATCAGGATCGGCCGGAACCGCAGCAGGCTGGCGGCGTGGATG